>JBBRVV010000027.1:0-11450 GCA_038246525.1 Pseudanabaenales cyanobacterium | reverse complement strand
GGTAATCATACATTCAAAAAAGTGGGGGTGATACACCGACTGCATGGGGTAATGGCGATGATTATCAGGATTGACCACAGATACAGATTCAACATTGGGCAAGTAGGCACGGATTATCCAAGTAGGGTTTTCTAGCTCTTGATTCTGATCTAGTCGATGGGCACCCAAAATGCTGAAGGGGTCTGGGTGTTGATTCCAGACAATCCGATCAATTTGCTCTGCAGCAATCGTTGATGCGTTGACAGGCACAGAGGCACTTAGGGACTGATCGGCTGAAAACATAATAATTTTTCAAGAATTTATATCTACTGCAGAAAATTTTAGCATTAGGTTGTAAGTACCCTAGAGTTAATTAGAAGCTGATTATCTGGTTTGCCCCTAAGCAATCCTGCGGTCTTTACAAAGTTATTAGATCGAAATTTGAGCGAGATTAAGTCTAATCTGGTAGCTAAATCTAAGCGTAAAAATGTTGTAATTTTAGGCTAATATTTGAATGATTAACCACTTTCCAAGTTCTCTACAAAGTTAAGGCTAAGGACGCGCATTTTTATCTACCTAACTGGTGATTATTGGCGAGCGCTGAGAAAGTTAATCAACTTGATTAAGCGACTTAACTTGAGTAAATTACTTGAGGATATAACTAGACTAAATAAATTAAGGCAAGAAACTTAGGGTAATCAATTGGGCTTTCCTAACCTTCTACCCATTTTTCCCTGATTTGCGCCAAACTTCCATTCAGAGTATTATCCTGAAACTAGACCATGCACTTCTTCAGGTAATTCCTATTTATTTTGTCTCTTAGACTTTGTGCAGCGCTTCTATTTAATGTCATTCTAACCAGTACCTCTCTAGCCAGCGCCATTCAATCAGCCTAATTCAAATTTGATATTTCAGTAATTTTACTCATCAACTCAGACCCAATGGAATTCTCGATTTCTCAACTCCTAGAAAACTTCGCCGACGATAAACTGATTGCTCCCAAAATCATCGAAAAAAAACTAGGAATCAACGACGATGATCGATCCAACCGTTTACAAATCACGCTGGAGGCACTCTCCAAGGTCGGGATCTTGGCGAAAGACAAGGGAAAATATAAGCGCTTAGAGGGGGAAGCCCTAGTTGAAGGGAAGTTGCGATGTTCGAGTAAGGGATTTTGCTTCGCAATCCAAGATGTTGAAGGAGCAGAGGATATTTACATCCGCGAAAGTGATTTGAGTAATGCTTGGAATGGCGATCGCGTATTGGTCAAAGTCACCAAAGATAGTGTGCGTCGCCGTAGTCCCGAAGGTGAAGTCAGGCTAATTACGGATCGAGCGAATCCTACCCTCTTGGCGAAGGTCAAAGTGACCAGTGCGGGCGAGTACCGTGCCATTCCATTAGATGACCGTCTACTGTTTGAAATTGAATTAATAACCGATTCTAAACATCCTGACTTGAGTGAGGCGGCGGGCAAATTAATTCACCTTGAGATGGTGCGTTATCCCTTGGCAAGTAACCTACCCAAGGCGCGAATTGTCAAGATTTTGGGAGATGACCCTGAGTCTACCGCCGATATTGACTTGGTCTGCTGTAAGTACAATTTGCCACGGGAATTCTCTGAGGCGCTCCTAGCTGAGGCAGCGGCGTTCTCCCTGGGAACCCAAGCGGAACTGTCAGGTAGAGCAGATTTAAGGGATTTGTATTGTGTCACTTTGGCAGACAGCCCTGCAATTTCCCTAGAAAAACTAGATCAAGGTTGGCGAATTGGTGTGCATATTCCTGATGTTGCGACTTATATTCCGCCTGACTCCGCCTTAGATGAAGCGGCAAGGGGGAGATTGCGATCATTCTTCTTGGGTGAGAGCGTGGTGATTCCGATGTTGCCTAAGCTTGAGGTCTTTCAGCAGCCTGAAATTCTGACGGTTTCGGTTTTAGTGGATCTAGATGAGCAAGGGGACTTAAGTGCTTTTGAAATTCATCCAGCCCTAATTAAGGTGGCGGAACGCTTAAGCTATGAACAGGCTCAAAATGCTTCACAAATTTCTGGGCAAATCCCTGAGCAAAGTTCATCGGCTAATCTAGCTTCTTTACTGCAAGCGATCGCCGAACTATATCCGCTACTCCAACAACAGCGCCAAGGCATAGGCGGGATTAGTCTACCACAGATCATCTACCGTGATATTGATGAGGGCTTGGTGGGTGTGCCAATCTTCTTAGAGAGTGAGCCGATTCATGGCATGGTGAGTGAAATCATGATCTTGGCAAATCGGGCGATCGCTTCTCACATCGCCTCTCTAGGTTTACCTGGCATCTTCCGTACCCAAGCCCCACCAGAGCTTCATCAAGTGCAGGATTGGGGCAAACTTCTAGCCAGCATGGGGATCGAGCTACCTTGGACTGAACCAGATCGAGTTCAGCCGCAAAATATTGAGCAGGCTCTAGACATAATCAATCAACTAGAAGACCACCATCGCCGCGATATTCTTAAGCAGTTACTCTATGAATTGTTGCCGCCTGGCGAATACAGCATGGTCAAAGGCTCCCATTTTGGTTTAGGCATGACCGACCGCGCCTATGTACATGGTGTTTCGCCCCAACATCGTTATGCTGACTTAATTACCCAAAGGATACTGCATTTAGTATTTTCGGAAGGACGCGATCGCCGCAGTAGCCGCTCCAAGGAAGGGGTGGATTTGCACAGCTCAAAATGTCATGGTCAAGTTAGTTGGAGTGTACTGCCGCCAGAACCAGAACGGCAAATCAGGGCGGAAATTGAATTTTTTAGCCCTAGACTAAATCAACAAGATTTAATTTTTCACAAGAGCTTGAGTGACTTAGATGGTTTACGCAAAGCTGAAATCATGCAGGCAAAAGTAGGACAAACTTTCTATGGCATTATCACTGGGGTGCAGTCCTACGGGTTCTTTGTGGAAATTGAGTCTCTGATGGCTGAAGGCTTGGTTCATGTCAGTTCTCTCAAAGATGATTGGTATGAATTCCCGCAAATCAACAATAAGGCTAAGGGCAAACAGGCTCAACCAACCTTATTAGTGGGTCGGCGCAGTGGTCGTCAATACTGTTTGGGCGATCGCATCTTGGTAGAAGTCAAGAGCGTGGACTATTACCGTCAGCAAATTGATTTAGTGGCAGCAATTAGTGTGGTGGAATCAACCGCAAACATCGCAAACATCGCAAATATTGGTGTGCGTCGCCTGGATCTACCTGTTGATCAACCAACAAGCAACTCAAGTGCTAATCAGATCCGTCAAACTAATCGCCCTAGCGAATTTGATCAATTTGATCAGACTAACAAGGGTGAGAATGGCGATCCTGAGAATGGTGCTCCTGAGACTATGGAGAAAAATTCTGAGCCAAATTCTGCGGAGATTTCTGATCATCTATCAGACAGGTTAGCCGAAAGATTTACCAAAAGATCTGACAATTCTCGGAAGGATCAAGTCTTCGACCTGGTCAGTGATTTGGCTAATAGTGATTTGGCTAATGATGATCAAAACTTGGAAACCACCTAAAAAATAGCGCTTCTGGCTACCCTAACTTCTAAGCACCATGTCTACTCCCACATCTACGCCTAGTGTCCCTAATTCCAACTTTTTAGTTAATTTGCTCAACCGACTCCAACCATCGGAGTCAACAGTTCTTTTAGTGCTTTCGGTAGTTTTGGGCTTAAGCAGTGGGGCGGCGGTCTTACTATTTCGGTGGCTAGTTGAGATCGCTCAAACTTTTTACTGGCGTTATCTAGCAATTTGGCTTTCCCAATTTCATCCCTACGCGATCGCGCTAGTACCAATTATCGGTGCCTTGGTAGTGGGTTTCCTGCATTTAGGCTTACAAAAAGCGGAAACTGGGTTTGCCCAACTTTCCTATGCCGTAGCCAAAGAGGGGGGACGCTTACCCTATGCCCAAATTCCGCTCAAAACTACGGCAGCAGCATTATCTCTGGGTGCAGGTGCATCTTTAGGACCCGAAGGACCAAGCGTAGAGCTAGGCAGTAACATCGGCTCACTGTTTGGCCAAATGCTCAAATTTTCCAGCGATCGCACCAGGCTGTTAGTAAGTGCAGGCGGGGCGGCAGGTTTGGCGGCTGGCTTTAACGCACCTTTGGCGGGGGCATTTTTTGCCCTAGAAGTACTACTCAATAAATCTTTTGCTACTACCAAGTCCAGAGTAAATTCTAATGTCAGCGTCATCGTAATCGCGGCGGTGGTTTCGGCATTGGTGGCTCAAATTGGCATGGGTAGTCAGCCAGCTTTTAATTTACCCGTCTATGAATTGCGCAGCTACTGGGAAACCCCACTTTATTTGGGTCTAGGAGTTTTAGCCAGCATTACTTCCTTGCTTTTCTTAAAAATGGTGAAAGTAGCGAAGAGCTTTTTTGCAGGTGAGTTCCCTGGAATGGCAATGGTAGGCAAATTCACTCCCTTAACTAAAATCTTGATCGCTGGAGCCTCTGTTGGTTTAGTGGCGATCGCTCTACCTGAAGCTACAGGCATTGGTTACGCCACGATTGAGTCAATTTTACAAGATTCTTCTTTTCCGATTAGCTTACTGATCGTTCTGCTGATCACTAAGTTGATTCTGACCGCAATCTGTGCGGCTTCGGGCTTTGTGGGTGGTACCTTTGCCCCAGCTATATTCTTAGGTGCAATTCTCGGTAGTACCTACGGGCAGATTTTGGCATTGGTCTTACCTCACTCCTTCGCGATCGCTGCACCTCCTGCCTATGCGCTAGTAGGAATGGCGGCGGTTTTAGCGGGAACAATTCGTGCGCCGCTTACAGCCGTGCTGCTTCTATTTGAAATGACCAGGGACTATCGCATCGTTTTACCTCTTACGGCGGCGGTAGTGCTATGTGTCTGGCTGACCGAACAGTGGCAACCTCGACAGGTGAGTGACTACGACTTTGGTACTGCTCTAGACCCCAACTCTATTCTTGCGAATATTAAGATTTCGGAGATTATGACCCGTAGCCCGCTCCAGTTCAATTACTCAATGCCCATACTTCCCGCTGCCCAGATCCTGGCAAATAGCTACTTTCATAGCGCTTTAATTATTAACGAAAGCCATGAATTAGTTGGGATTCTTACTTCTCAGGATATTGAGCGGATTTTGCTGCGCCCCAATGAGCAATTACGCAAACTAAGTGTTTCTGAGGTATGTACGCGAGAAGTCCTATTTGCCTATGCGGATGAGTCTCTGGTAGATGCTTTGCGCCGCATGGCAGCCCGTGATTTACACCAATTGCCAATCATAGATCGTGAGCATCAAGGACAGATTTTAGGCATAATTGACCGCCAAGCAATTACCAATGCTTTTAGTAACGTTTTAACTAAGCAGGTGATCACCCAAAAAATCGCTTCTAGCAAAGCTGAACAGATCCCCCCTAAACCTATGTTAGAGCTACCTCCAGAGATTTTAGTTCCTGCCTCCAATCAGGAAAATGCAGTTGAACCGAGTAAGTCAGAGTCAATGCTAGACAAATTGGAAGTTCAGACAGAGAATAGAGGGGCACAAGTCAAATTTGAGCGCCTTAGAGTCAGTGAGGTATCTGTGCCCATATCAGTGTGGAAGTTGTAATCGCCACTGGTAATTCTAAATAATTCTCAAATAATTTTCAGACTTAACTATTCCAATTAATAATTAACTTGAATCCACTTGAAAACCACTTGATATCCTATGAACGGTGAAGAATTTCTTATTGAAACCAACCTAGACGCTGGGGGCAGTCTGCTCTCCACAGGGGTGATTGCAACGGTCGATGGTCAGAAACTCAAGGCTAATGTAGATCGGGTGATTGGCTTAATTCAGCAGCTTGGGCAAGACCCACAGGCTGAATTGGTCTTAGACCAAGTTGAGGTTTCGATTAAGATTACTGCGGGCGGCGAAGTAGTAATCCTGGGTGGAACTAGGGGAGAAACTACAGGCGGAACCCAATCAGCCCAAGGCGGCGAACAATCTATTACGCTCAGATTCCGTCAACGCGATCGCCAAATTTCTGCACCATCTATTCCCATCCAATCTGCCCAAGTCCAATCTCACCTTCCCACCTCCCAGGCAGAAGTTGATCGCCATCAAAAACTCGAAAAATTATTACTAGCATCCCAGTGGCAAGCAGCTAACCGTGAGACTTGGGATCTAATGTGTTTATCTCTGGGCAAAAATCTAGGCACTTACCTTACCCCTCAGGATATACAGCAAATCCCCTGTGCCGATTTAACCAAGATTGACCAGCTTTGGCAGCAGTATAGCCAAGCTAATTTTGGCTTGAGTGTCCAGAAGAAAGCCTTTGAGGCGGCAATGTTTTAACCTTAGTCTTAGGGTTGAGTAGGTAGTCGATTTAGCTGGGCAAATGGGCAGAATTGATTAAGCTTGAGATGGTTGAAGTTAAGAGTTAATTTAGAGTTGAGAAGGTAATAAAACATCATGGATGCAGACAAACAGAAACAGATTACTGGCTACTTTATTGATGAGTCGATGGAGCATTTGCAAACTATTGAAACTGGTTTGTTAAACGTTGAAACTATGATGTCTGATAACGAGACTCTAAATGAAGTGTTTCGAGCAGCCCATTCGATTAAGGGTGGAGCCGCAATGTTAGGTTTTAGTAGCATTCAATACACTGCCCACAAGTTAGAAGACTATTTCAAAATTCTCAAAGATCATTCTGAAATCAAGGTTGATCAAAATCTCCAAAGTTTGTTTCTGGCAGGTTTTGATAGTCTCAAGGCTCTGCTAGAGCAGTTGCAATCACCCGTAGGTTTACCCCAAGATGTTGCTGGTAACTTAATGGAAAAATCCAAGCAAGTTTTTGAGCGCTTGAAAGAACAGCTAGATCAGACAATTGGGCATGGCAAGGTGGCTGAAGCTCCTGCCTCTGGTGAAGTAAGGGCGATGCTGATGGTATTTCAAAATGATATTCCTCAGCGTTTGCGAGAAATGCTGGAGATTTTCAAGCAACAGGATCGACCTACCAGTCGTCAACAATTACAAGCGATCTGCGATCAGATGTATCGTACGGGTGAGCAGTTTGAATTGCGTTACTGGTGTGACTTGATCAAGGTGGTAAAAGTAGCGGTAGCTAATCAAAACAATAGCTTTCGTGCCCTTGCCCCAGTAGTGATCAAAGAAGTAAAACAGGCTCAGGAAATGGTGTTAGCTCAACGAGGTTCGGCGATCGCTATATCTCCTCAATTACGTCAGCTTCTGCCGATGCAAGAGACAGTTAATTTACAATCTGATCAAGATCAAAGTTCAGTATTCGGGATTGCTGCTCCAGCCTTCACTAATAAGTGGCATGAGTTTGGCGATCGCTTGGGTTGGCGGCATATGGGATCTTGGATTCGCACTGCCAATCTAAACTATCAAGCTTCTGCTCCAACTGGACATTTACCCGCACCAATTTGGTTGGCAAGTTGGGATCAGGCCAAGGATTCTAATGCTGACCAGTTTCGGGCCGAGTATGAGGCGATGATAAAAAAATTAGGTGAGTGTGGTCTCTAAACGAATATTTCAATTAGTCTCGGTCGGAATTTTAGCTTTTCCCCTAGCTTTTTTAGGAGGCTGTCAGGGCACTGATTGGGGCAACTCTTTACAGTCCGCGATCTCCCCTCTACAAACTGCTGATAATGCTTCAGGTAGCTCAAATCAAGCTAATACTCAGGCAAATTTATCTAGCAACTTGCCAGTTAGTCCAGCGCTCTCTTCTTTACCTGCCAGCTTCCCAACCAGTATTCCGATCTATGGCAATGTAAAACTAACAGGTGTAGCTGTTAATCAACTTCTAGACAGCGGAGCATTAACATGGAGTTCTGCCGACTCTAGCGATCGCATACTCAATTTCTATCAAGAAGCGCTATCCAAGCAAGATTGGCAGATAGATTCAGTCTCTGGCGCTAATCCACAAGTAGCAAAAATCAAAGCAAGCAAGGGTAATCAAGTCTTGCAGTTGGCGGTACGCACAAACACTAGTTACCAAACCGAAATCTTTTTGCTCTATCAGCCTACGCCAGATTTAGCATTAAGTCCTAAATTGGAAAATCCAAAAACAGAGCCACAGTCTGCCTCCAACGCCTTTACCGACCTAGAGACCGCCCCAGAATCTCTGCGACTCTACCTCCAGGATTTAAGCCAGTTGGGAGTAATTTCCACTGCAAACCAAAATTTATTTTTACCTAATCACCTAGTTAGTCGGCGAGAATTAGCCCGATGGTTATTTGCCGCAAACAATCAAATCTATAGTGATCGCTTACCCCGCCAAATTAGACCTGCTCAGCCTAGCGATCGCCCTAGTTTTAGCGATATTCCCAGCCAAGATCCAGATTTCGCCGCAATTCAAGGCTTAGTGAATGCTGGACTGCTTAGAGCGAGCGATCTTAAAACTGGTAATCGGTTTCAACCAGAGGCGACAATTTCGAGGGAGGAAGCCCTTGCCTGGAAAGTGCCTTTTGATGTGCGCCAACTGGGAACTGGGGCAACTGTAATAAATGTCAGACAAGCGTGGGGTTTTGGTGATAGCGATCGCTTGACACCTAGAGGCTTACAGGTAGTGCTGGTAGACGCTCAACTTGGCGATCTGTCAAATATTCGGCGCGCTTTCGGATTTACTAAAATTTTGCAACCACAAAAACCAATAACTAGGGCCGAAGCTGCCGCAATGCTATGGCGTTATGGTGATCAAAGTGACGGAAACTCAGCCCAAGCTGCCTTAGTACAAAAAGAATCACAAAAGGAATTAAAGCAACAATCTACTAAACTGCCTGAAAAAATAACGCCTGAATCAACTTCAGAAGTTACTAAAAAATAAGTTATTTAGGATTAAGGGCGGATGATGGGGATCGAACCCACGGGATGGAGGCACCACAAGCCTCTGCCTTAACCACTTGGCTACACCCGCCATGCTAGTTTCTTAGCGCTTATTATCATAGCAATAGACTTAACTATTTGGCAAATTTTCCTTGGAGACAGCGATCGCACAAGCCATACTTTAAATTCTTTGCCTGATCAGCAAAACCATAAGCATTCACTAAAAACGCCCAGCGACAGCCTTTAGTCAAAATAAAATCATGCATTTGCTCAACTGCTCTGCGGCTAGGTTCGGCTAGGCGAAAGTTTTTGGTGCAAATAATTTCATATTCAAAGGGACTATGCCAGATTAGCTGCCCCTGACTATGCAGTAATCCTAGGGCGCTTGGCGCATCTAAATTTTTTTGTTTAACTTCGGCATAATTTCCCTGACCAGGCAATTTAGGAATCAACTCTTGGGCTATTTGGATTTGCTTAATGGCGCCTTGTAAATAAAATTCTTGTCGCTGGCGATCGCTACCATCTAAAAGTCCTGTGGGTTCACTCACCAACATTAAAGCCTTGGCAAATTTGCCATCCCGCCCACCCCGCCCAACTTCTTGGATATACTCAGAAAGGGTCAGAGGTGCTTCATAATGCAGTATCCAGCGCACATTAGATTTATCGATCCCCATACCGAAGGCGCTAGTTGCCACCACAAAAGGCAGTTCGCCCGTTTGCCAAGCCTGTTCCAAATAACGCCGCTCCATAGATGGTAAGCCTGCATGGTAGGGCTGAGTTTTGATCCCTTTACTGTTTAGCCATACCGCTAAGTCTTCTGCGCCGCGCCGACTGCGAATATAGATTAGTCCCGTTTGGTTTGGATGATCTCCTACGAATTTCAGGGTTTGCCCGTTTCGATTTGCTACCGACCAAGCGATCGCTATGCCCAGGGACAGATTGCTACGATAGGGGCTAGTATTGATCCGTTTGGGACTTTCTAATTGCAAACAAGAAATTAATTGCTGTTGAGCGTTGGCGTCGGCGGTAGCAGTAAAGGCAGAAATACTGATCCGTCCATGATCATTAGGTTTAGATTTATTTAATTCTTGGCGAACTGCGCCCAAGCGGCGAAAATCGGGACGGAAGCTATCCCCCCACTGCACCAAAACATGAGCCTCATCTAAAATCAGCCCGTTAATTTTGAGATCAGGTTGAATTAGTTTTTGCCAAACAGGCGGCGAAAGTAAAGTCTCTGGGGAAAGGTATAAAAGTCTAAGTTTGGGCAAGGAATATAAAACCTGACGGCGATCGCTAGAACTCATGGAACTATGAATAGTCGCAGCTGGTAATTGCTTTTGGCGCAAATCTTGGATGTGATTTTCCATCAACGATAGTAAAGGCGAAATTACTAAAGTAATACCCTGTTGCCTGAGTGCTGGTAGTTGAAAACAGAGAGATTTACCACCGCCCGTTGCCACAATTACTAAGCTATCTTGCCGAGCCAAAATACTTTCAATCACCTCAGCTTGCAAAGGACGAAAATCTTCGTAACCCCAAATCTGTTTTAGCGATCGCTTCAGTTCAGCCAACTGATCCATAAAAGTTTAGCAAGTTGATTCTGGTTGGCAAAAGTAAAAAAATTAAACTTCAGTAACTGTTCAGACAGTGTGCAGCTCGCCCAGAAATCATTAGATAATTAATTCCTCATTTACGGCGTTAAGGCTTCAATGTAATCTAGTACCCAATAAAGTATGATCCGCTTGTGGAGCTTTGAACATATATGACTACCTTAACAACCTTCGATTTTACTAATTTGCCACTGTTAGGCAATACTGAAACTACCAATCCTAGTAATCGCAATCAAACTACGCCTGCACAGCAGATTTTTTTGGGGGGTTTTTCGGGGTTATTTTTTGAGGGTGCAGCCGCTAACGGTAATTTGCGTTTTATTACCAATACCGATCGCGGTCCTAATGGCGAACCAACTAATTTGATCAACAGTATTGCTGGGCTAGAACGCCCCTTTGCTCTGCCTAATTTCCAACCCCAATTAGTCCGCTTTGAACTCAATCGCACTAGCCGCCAAGTCACGATCACCCAGCGAATTGGTTTAACTTTGCCAGATGGCTCACCAATTTCAGGTTTACCCAACTTGCAAAAAGGACAACAGGGAACCGCCTACACAGATGAGGTTCCAGTGGATTTATTTGGCAATCTTTTAACCAATCAACCTTTGGGTGCAGATTTAGAGGGAATTGTGGTTGCTCCTGATGGTTCTTTTTGGCTACCTGACGAATATCGTCCAGCAATTTATCGCTTTGACTCTACAGGCAAGTTGATCGCTCGCTTTGTTCCTCAAGGTACTACCGAGCCAAGTAACGCCGCCACCATATTTGAAGCAAGTCTTAGCCCTGTCAATCCTTTTGGGCAAGAAGTCTTACCCGCAGTCTATGCTCAACGGCGCGCTAACCGTGGTTTTGAAGCGATCGCCTTAGAAGGAAACAAACTATACGCCTTTATTCAATCGGCGATCGACAATCCCGACTCTGCGGCGGATACTACTTCACGCAACTCACGAAATCTACGCATTTTAGAATTTGATACTTTATTGGGCGCAGTAAGCGGCGAATATATCTACCAACTAGATAGCTTGAGCGGCTTAGGCAATG
>JBBRVV010000026.1:0-11563 GCA_038246525.1 Pseudanabaenales cyanobacterium | reverse complement strand
GCAGCCCTTCAAAAAGCTGGTTCTAGCCGTCGCCATGCTTGGGTGGAAATGAAAGAGCTAAAGTGTTGGCAAGAAGAGGATTTTATCTATATGGAGGTGGAGGCAAGTGGTTTTCTCTATGGCATGATGCGGCTGCTAGTGGGCACTCTGGTAGAAGTGGGGCGATCGCGTCAAACTGTAGCTGAGTTTACCCATATTTGGCAGCAGCAAAGGCGGAGTGAAATTCGCTATGCGGCTCCGCCCCAGGGATTGTGCCTTTTGGCAATTAAGTACGCGGATGATCCTTTTTTAGCTACTTCTGGCGCTTTTTCGGAGAGCGCAGGTGAAAGTCAAGTGGCGATCGCCAAAATTAACCGAGTCACAAACAACTAATTTAGTCAGAATTAAATTTTAGATTTCAATTAAAATTAAAAGGTAAAAGAAATGACAACAACCCTCGATCCAAACCGAACATATCTGCCCAAACAGCTTGATCATCAATGGTATGTAATTGATGCAGCCGAGCAGCGCCTTGGCAGATTGTCTACCGCAGTGGCGATGATTCTTAGGGGTAAGAATAAGCCTACCTATACTCCCCACTTGGATACTGGGGATTTTGTAATTGTGATCAATGCCGACAAGATCGCGGTTACAGGTAAAAAAAGCGCCCAAAAAATTTACAGACGACATTCTGGTAGACCAGGTGGTATGAAAGTAGAGACCTTTGACAAATTGATCAAACGCATACCTGAACGCATTATCGAACGGGCTGTAAAGGGTATGTTGCCCAAAAATCGCTTGGGTAGAGATTTATTCACCAAGCTGAAGGTATACGCTGGTACAAGTCATCCCCATGAGGCACAGCAGCCTACCACTCTCGCGATCAATACAATCCCAGGCACCGCTAACAAGGAGAACTAAATCATGCAAGCAACCGATCAATCTAATCGCGCAATTTATTGGGGTACAGGACGGCGTAAAACCGCAGTTGCAAGGGTGCGCCTAGTGCCTGGTGACGGCAAAATTGTAATTAATGGCAAGCCTGGAGATTTATATCTTCAGTTTAATCCGAGCTATATTGCGGGTGTAAAAGCCCCCCTAGAGACTTTGGGATTAGAGAATGAGTACGACGTAATGGTGAATGCCCACGGTGGTGGGATCACTGGTCAAGCCGATGCAATCAAGTTAGGTGTAGCCCGTGCTTTGGTTGAGTTGGCACCCGAAAATCGTAAGCCTTTGAAGGTAGAAGGCTATCTTACTCGCGATCCCCGCTCTAAGGAACGTCGCAAGTATGGTTTGCGCAAAGCCCGCAAAGCGCCTCAATACTCTAAGCGTTAACCTGGGCGTTAATTTGGGCGTTAATTTTGATCTTACCCAACTCAGTTCTAGCTAGTTTAGGTGAGTTGGTTAGGGGCTGGAACAGCGAGTACTTTGAATCTCAGCTGATCTCTGCTGCAAATTACCAAGTTGTTCTTGATTGGGAGCTTCAGGATCTTCAGCGCTTAACAGCTTTAGGGATTTCTCAAGAAAATATTTCTGGGGCAATTACTGCCCGCCTTGAGTTACTAAAGCTAGTGGCTTATCATGATCCTAACCAGGTAAGCCTACCGAATGCGTTAGCCAATTTGTGGCACTTGACTTTGCCCCTAGCGTTACAATTGGTAAATTCGCGAAAACGGCAAAACTCGCCGCTAATTCAAGGAATTGTTGGAGTTCAGGGATCGGGCAAGTCCACTTTAGCCCAAAGTTTAAAAGTATTAATTGAGCTTCTGGGGCTGTCCTGCCTAGCATTTTCTTTAGATGATCTTTATAAAACTCATAGTGATCGCTTAAAACTGCAAGCAATTGATCCCAAGTTAATTTGGCGCGGTATACCAGGAACCCATGATTTGGATTTGGGTATAGATATTTTACAAAGACTGAGCCAGGCAAAGGCTACTGAAATTCCCAGGTTTGATAAGTCAGCTTTTGGTGGGGCGGGCGATCGCTTGGGCTACGAATCAGTTGCACCTGTGGATATTGTGATATTTGAGGGTTGGTTTGTGGGAATGCGATCGCTGCCAGAGGCAGCAATTTTGGGTCATCGCAGTAATGATCCAGATTTTGACCAAGATTTCGCTTTAGATATGAATCGAGCGCTCGAGTCATACTTCCCTCTGTGGCAACTGCTGGATCGATTGATTGTACTTTACGCCAATGATTATAGTTGGAGCCTAGATTGGCGCAAAGAAGCAGAGAGGAAAATGGCAAAAAGCGGAAAGTTGGGCATGAGCGATCGCCAAGTGGAAGAATTTGTAAAGTATTTTTGGCGAGCTTTGCCACCGCAGCCATATTTTGACTACCTGCTGCACCAAGATTATGTAGATCTAGTTATTAAGATCGACCGCGATCGCCATTTTGGGGCAATATATTAACTATCTGCTTTTGGAGGTATTTTTGTGCAGCCGAAAAGTATTTTAGTAATTAGCAGCGTGACGGTCGAGCAGGAATATTTTTCTAAGTTTTTGGATAATGTGCAAGTGGCAACCGATCCCACTATGGCAATTGATCAGGTTCAGCTTAAAGCCTTTGATTTAATTTTATTATCTGTCCAATTTGATCAAGACCAGGGCTATCAGTTTTGTGAGAAGTTAGTTGACCAATATCAGGTAAAGTCCCAGATTTTGCTGATCAGCGCCCCAAATAGTAATTTTGACTTGAAGCGGGCATTAGCAGTAGGAGCAGTCGATTATATTGCTCAGCCTTGGCAAGAGGAGGAGATATTGCATCGGTTACAGCGTTGCTGGACGATACGGGATCTGCACCTACAGATCACAGAATCTAAGGCTAATTTACGGCAAATGGCGATCGAATTAGCCGAAGCTCTAGCTACATTGAGGGAGTCAGAAAAACTTGACTACTTGACCCAAATCTCTAATCGCAACTTTTTTTACGATCAACTAGACCATGAGTGGCGCAGACTATCACGAAAAAAGGAAGCGATCGCGGTGGTACTATTTGAAATCGATTACTTCCGCCAACTTAATTCGCTGTATGGACATCAGGCAGGAGATGAGTGCTTGCAACTTGTCGCAAAAGTGGTAAAGGATATTCTCAAGCGCCCAGCCGATCTCGTGGCTAGGTTTGCCGATCACCAATTTTCTTTAGTTTTACCAAATACCGATGCAGGTGGCGCAATTCATATAGCAAGATTAATTCAAAAAGATGTGCAAAAATTAGAGCTAGTCCAAGGTCCGATCAGCTTGAGCATTGGCATCTCCAGCACAGTTCCTACTTTGAATCATACTTCAGAGGATTTTTTACAGGCAAGCGAACAGGCTCTAGCTGAGGCTAAGGATCAAGGGCGAGATCGGATTATCCTAAAAGCCTTTGAACCGCCCCAAGCTAAAGATGAATTTGAGAATGATTGAAGCTATCTACCAACAACTACTAGGCAACGAACAGGTAGGCTCGCCTCAGCCTTGGTTTAGCAAATTAGAGCTTGATCGCCAAAGTGATCTAGTTTCCTGCGTGATCTATCCTCAAAACTCTGAACAGTTAGGCGCATCGGTAAAAATCGCTCAACAAAATCATTGGAGTTTAATTCCCTGCGGTAGTGGTACTAAGTTGAACTGGGGTGGAGTGATTACTGCACGCTCGCCCATAGTTTTGGTTTCGACTCAAAAGTTAAATCGGCTGATTGAACACGCGGCAGGGGATCTGACGGTGACGGTAGAAGCAGGGATGAGTTACCGCGAACTGCAAGGGCTCTTGGCGGAGTCTGGGCAATTTTTGGCAATTGATCCACCTTTTACCGATTTGGCTACGATTGGTGGGATTATCGCCACGGGTTGTAGTGGTTCCTGGCGGCAGCGTTATTTGAGTGTGCGCGATATGTGTTTGGGCATTTCCTTTGTGCGGGCAGATGGTGAACAGGTGAAGGGCGGCGGGCGAGTGGTCAAAAATGTAGCTGGTTATGATCTGATGAAATTGCTGACTGGCTCCTATGGCAGTTTGGGCGTGATTACCCAGGCGACTTTTCGGCTCTATCCTCTACCTGAAGTTACCGAAACTTTAATTTTTAGTGGAACTACAGAGGCGATCGCTTCATTTAGCTCAAAAATTCTACAGACTAATCTTCTCCCTTCTCGGTTAGATTTAATTGCTGGGAAAATTCTTAAATCATTAGAAATTGATGATGATTCTGCCGTGGTGATCGATTTTGCTAGTATCGCTGCTAGCGTAAAAATTCAGGGTGAGCAAGTGATAAATCTTAGCCATAATCTTGATCTCAAGGTAACTAAGATAAATTCAAACATTTGGCAAGAGATTTCTCAACAAGTTTGGCAACCCGATCAGGCGATCGCTAAAGTGGGAATCCTCTCTTCTAAAATTGCCACAACTCTCGCTCAAATCCAAAAAATTAAGCCAATTTCTACTCAGCTTCATGTTAGTTCAGGTCTAGGCTGGCTGATTTTCGATCCTTCCATTTCCGCAACTGAATTTTTACAAGTACGTCAAATAATCGCTGAGTCTGGAGGTTTCTTAAGTTTATTGCAAGCACCGATTGCATTGAAAACAGAAATTGCTAATCTTTGGGATTATGGCAATGATTCTCTTATCTTAATGCGTCAACTTAAACAGAAGTTTGATCCAAACTCAATTCTCAGCCCTGGCAGAGTTTTGATTTCTTAGGCAGTTTTACTAAGTATTTTTACTAGGCAGTTTTGAAGAAGCGAATAATCTCTCGCACATGATCTAAGAATTGTCCATCGGTAGTGAGTTGCGCTACCAATTGTTTTGATTCTCTGGTGAGACGCTCATGCTCTAGGCTATTTGTTGCTCGCAACTCTTCTAACATTGCACTTAAGCGATTGATTTGGCTGCGCAGATCTTCGGTTTGCCCCTGCTGTTTGAAAGATGTTGAATTTGTTAAATCTAGCATTTCCCGTAACCGCTTAATTTGATTACCTAACTCATTCACATCTTGTCGCAAGGTCACGATGTCTTCACGGGGAGCTAAGAAGCTCTCCCTAATACTCTCAAGCCGACTTAGCCAAAATCGATAAGCCCTTACAATCGGACGTAAAACCGAAAGTAGAAGGGCAGCGATCGCGCCTACATAGCCCAAGCTGGTATAGCCAAATGCAGCTAAATAATAGAAAACCGCTGCCGAAACTAAATGTAAACTGATTGCGATTAAAAGAGAACGCTGTGCCAAAACTTTGATATAGGCGAGATTGCGTCCATCTATGGTAATTCCTCTCTCCTTAGAGATTTCAGATTCTGCCAGCGCTTCTCTTGCACTAAAGTGAATATTCCAAGGCAGAGTAGCGATCGTGATCAACCAAGCAAACATCGCTATCCCAATTAGCAAATCTGAGATACTACCAGCAGGAATATGGAGCCATTGCAGCAGCGCAAAAGCCACCACTCCGAGAATCCCAAATCCAGCAATTAACTGACCAAATCCTGTTTTCATCGCTTACACCTTGATTAGTATTTTGTTTTAATTGCTAAAACTGGCAAGATCCTAAAGTCTCACTAGATCTGGATAAACACTAAGAACTTGATCGCTACTCAAAGTATAGTCAGGGGACTGAGGTTCCCAAAGCACTTCTAAAGCTAATAAGCGATCGCTAGGAATGCTACCTAAAGCAGCTAGGGTTTTTTGTAAATCCTGAGTATTGCGCACATCCGCTGTCATATTTGCCAAGGCATCACCTGTAGTCGCCACTAATAATGTCACTACTACATACTCAGAAGGGTCTTCGCTAAGTTTCTCATTCTGCTTCTCTAAGGCTGAGCCAACAACTGGCAGAGAATTTTTACGAGCATTCACATTGGTAACTACTTCCGCATTCAATTTGCTTCTCTCTGACATCGTTAGAGATTGGAACCTTTGTTCGGCTTGGTCAAATTGAGAAACCTCTTTTGCACTGCGCACATAGATCCAATATTCAGGATGGCGCAAAAGCGAAACCGTAGCCTCACGCAAAATCAAAGATAAGCCGTCATTATCGCTAGTGTCAGCAGTCTCTGCTAAAGCACTCAAATCACTTTGTAATTTTTTTGCCCCAGCTAATAAACCCACCTGTAACTTTACCAAGGTAACTTTGTTATCAACTCGAGTAATGCCCTGTCCACCGATGCCGCGAAAAGCTTGCAATACGGCACTAGCGATCGCTACTACCACCAAGAGCGAGAAGAGACTACCACCACCGCCAAACATAAAAGGAATGAAAGGAAAGAAGGAAAGTCCGCCGCCGTAACCATATCCATAGCTTGGCGCAACTTGATAATTATTGTAGGTTGAGCCACTTGGTCTGCTAGGTCTAATTACACGAGTAGGGGCAGGGGAACGGCGAAAAGCACCACCACCAATTCGACCACCGCCACGTCTTGCTAAAGCATCATCTGCACCTGCAAATATAACTAAACCAACTAGACAGAGGGCAATTAGCGATCGCCAGATTTTTTGTAAAGTTTTCATAATATTGATAATAGATTTTTCGCTAAACTTTTCTCCTATTGTACTGGTTATAAAAGAGCGGGTTTCACTACTTATAAATTTTCAAGATAGTCTTTAGACAATTTACGAATGCGAAAAGTAGACTGAGTAATTACTGTGAATGCTGCTTTGAGTTCTTCGTAATGTAGGGGAATAAACTGAGATACAGTATTGACTTTTTCTTCGAGCGAAAGTCCCATCAGTCTAACTAGAACGACTCCTGAAGTAATGCGCTTTAAGCGAAATACAGGTTCGCCAAAGTCTTTGTCTGCGGTTATGAGTATACGTGACTCTCGGTTAGCTATTTCCAACACTTCATCATCAGAAATGCCTGGTGCAAGCTCACTAATAGAAATTATAGAATAGCCATCTTTTCTAAGACGCTTAATAATGGGAGCATCCAGGCTTTTATCAGCTATAAAGGTCATGAAGCGAACTTAATTGGATAAGTTACATCTGCACGTAATGCCTCGGCGGCAAATGCTAAAGCTGCTTTAATAGCTTTTGAGGTAAGTCTGGGGTGTGCTTCTAGTATTTGGTCAGTTGTTTCACCAGCCGCAAGCTTTTGCAGGATTAATTCAACTGTGATACGTGTCCCAGCAATAACTGGTTTACCCATCATAATTTTGGGATCGGATGAAATCATTTGGATTAATTCTGTTGTCATAGTTTTTGTATTTCTATAAAAATTTTTAGTGTACTATTCTAAAACCTTATCTTACTTCTATTCAACTTCCTCTAGCTGCGC
The DNA here is from genome assembly GCA_038246525.1 of Pseudanabaenales cyanobacterium. Classification (GTDB taxonomy): domain Bacteria; phylum Cyanobacteriota; class Cyanobacteriia; order Pseudanabaenales; family Pseudanabaenaceae; genus JANRLH01. The sequence continues at coordinate 4,346 of JBBRVV010000026.1, read as the reverse complement.
GCAACTTCCAGATCAAGCCCGATAGAGAATTTGTAAAAATATGAGCAGTAACTGCGGGCAAAAGACTGTCACTGTAGATGGTGATCGCGCCAAAACCTGCGCCAACGATCGCTGCCCAAACCGTATATTGCCAATATTTCATCTCTGCCATGTGCAAAAAACCAAATACTAGGCTAGTAATGGCGATCGCTTGCCAATTCATGCCCAAACCAGGAATGGCTACGCCCCGAAACAAAAACTCTTCACTTAAGCCAGGTAAGATTCCCAGCCAGACCAAATCCTGCATTTCTACGGGTTTGAGTACCATTTCTAGGTAAGTATTGGCAGCAGTGCGGTAATCTTGCCAAAACTCATAGATTAGGCTGCTGATACCCGTGATTAAAAGCCCCAAGCCTAAGCCCAAACCTAAATTGAGCCACGAGAAATTGAGGGACACATTCTTGACCTCAAACATAAAAATCCACAGCTTGCCCACCCCAATCAAGATAATGGCGGTAACCAGCATCACAATCAAAACTTGGGAGCGGCTAAGAGCAGGAGTTGGCGGAGAATTAGTCATGATCCTATAAATATGGATGGATTTTGCGCGTAAAGCGCCCAGGATCATCAGTATACGCACAACTTACGAAAAATTTTGTTGGCGGCTAGTGATCATCTCTACTGCCCAAAGAATTGCGGCAATTATGCTTTCAGGATTAGCAATTCCGCCACCAGCAATGTCAAAGGCGGTGCCATGATCAGGAGAAGTACGCACAAATGGTAAGCCGATAGTGGTATTCACTGCCTGGTCAAAGGCTAGGAGCTTGACGGGAATTAAGCCTTGATCGTGATACATCGCCAAGTAGCCATCTAGCCCTATTTCTGGTGAATTATGCCAAGCTTGCCCTGGTCTGACCCAAAGAGTATCGGGCGGAATTGCCCCTATAATTTCTAAGCCTGGATAGCGCCCCTGCCAAGATTGGATTAGTGGGTTGAGCCATGCTTGTTCTTCTGTGCCTAGCTGCCCCTGCTCGCCACTATGGGGATTGATCCCAGCGATCGCTATTTTTGCCTGCTTCAAGCCAAAATCTTGCCGTAAACATTGCCAGAGAAGTTCTAACTTGGCGTTCACTAACCCTGGCGTAAGTACCTGGGGCACTTGGGCTAACGGAATATGTACGGTCGCCAGCAAAGTGCGTAAAATCCAGCCTGTGTAGGGCGATCGCGCCACGAATAACATTCCAAAATTTTTTATATTAGCCCTTGCTGCCAAAAGCTCAGTTTGCCCTGGATAATCATGTCCAGCTAATTTCCAAGCAGACTTAGCGATCGGCGCAGTAACAATGCCATCAAATTTTCCTGCCAGGGTTTCGGCAATAGCCTGATCTAAATAGGCAAAACTAGCTGCGCCACTATTAGCATCTCCCTTGCCCAAGCTAATCTCGCCAAAACCTGATAAATCAATCCATTCAACTCCATCGGGTAAATGTTCAGGATCAACTAAATCTTTTGCGGTAGCAGATTTAATTTGTGAATGTACCAAACAGACTTGACGGCGATCGCCGATGACGGTTATCTTTGCTTGAAGTTTGCGTATCCTATGGTCGGCAAGCGCTTTTAGGACAATTTCACTACCAATTCCAGCGGGATCGCCTATGGTGAGGGCTAATCTTACCACTTTAGTTTGCCGCCATGTATTTGCCTTGTTTTCGGGTCATGTTTTGGTTTTAAGTTTGGGATTTGCTCGATGACGCTTGACAATTAAATAGGTATTGGCTCAGATTTTCCTTTGACTACATTCCCAATGTATCAATTATTCCCAATATATCAATTGCCCAACCTGTCATATTTCGCTTTTGCTTTTGCTTTGATAAAATCTTTCATTTCTTAAGTTTAATCAAGTTTTGAACAAACCTTAACCTAGATTTTTGGTCGAGGTCGATCACAGGTGTGTACACTACAATTTCTAGGGGCTAATATTGAATCCCCTCTTCTTAGCCATCAAGTGCGCTGAAACCATCGTGGATATAACCGCCGACATCCTTTGGAATAAGGTACTAGACCATCTCCAGATCCATTTGAGCCGCCCCACTTTTGAGGCATGGATCAAGACGACTGTGGCGGAAGAACTTACAACCGAGCGGCTGACTATTCGCACTAGTCATTTGTTTGCGCGAAATTGGTTGGCAAAATATTATTGGAAACAGCTAAATGAGGTAGTTGCCGAGATTTTAGGCTATCCCGTCGAGATTTTGATTTTGACTGCCAGTCATGAGGAATCACCCGACTCTGCGCCTGAAATTTCGCCAAAAATTCCTCAGAAAGTTTCTCCAGAGATTTCCCAAAAGAATTCGCCAAATAATTCCTCAGAGAATGTCGCATCACCAAATGCTTCGCCTACCGCCTTGGAGATTCAGGTTGCTAATCCACCCAAAAATCTGACCCTCAATCCCAAATATACTTTTTCTCGCTTTGTGGTCGGCGCAACTAATCGGATGCCGCACGCGGCAGCATTGGCAGTGGCTGAAGCCCCTGGGCGGGAGTTCAATCCTTTGTTTCTCTGCGGTGGTGTGGGCTTGGGCAAAACCCACTTAATGCAAGCGATCGCCCACTATCGGTTAGAAATTGCACCAGAAACCAGAATTTCTTATGTTTCTACCGAGCATTTTACTAATGACCTAGTAACTGCGATTCGCAAAGACAGTATGCAAGCATTTCGGGAACAGTATCGAGATATAGATATGCTGTTGGTAGATGATATTCAGTTTATTGAAGGGAAAGAATATACCCAAGAAGAGTTCTTTCATACTTTTAACTCTCTATACGAATCGGGTAAGCAAATTATTCTGGCAAGCGATCGCCCCCCTGGTCAAATTCCCCGTCTGCAAGATCGGCTGTGTTCTCGCTTCTCTATGGGACTAATTGCCGACATTCAAGTGCCTGACCTTGAGACTCGCATGGCGATTTTGCAAAAGAAGGCAGAATATGAGAACCTCAAAATTCCTGGCGATGTAATCCAATACATTGCGGCTAGTTATACGTCAAACATCCGCGAATTAGAGGGCGCTTTGGTACGAACCGTTGCCTATATTTCCATTTCTGGGCTGCCCATGAATGTGGCAAACGTAGCACCAATTCTCAATCCACCCAAGCAGCCAATTGTGGTTTCGGTAGAATTGATCTTAAATGTGGTCTCAGAACATTTCAAAATCGATCTAGCCGATTTGCACAGTAATTCTCGCCGCCGTGAAATTTCCCAAGCCCGACAGATTGCCATGTATTTAGCGCGCCAGCACACAGAGTTAAGCTTGCCCAAGATCGGCGAAGCTCTAGGCGGCAAGGATCACACCACGGTCATGTACAGTTGTGACAAAGTAACTCAGCTTCAAGCAGTGGATGCGGATTTGAGTCAAACCATCAGACTTTTAAGCGATCGCATTTATCTTCTCGCCCAAACCAGCAAAAGCTCCAAAGCCAGTTAATCATAGATCCAATTATTCATAGATCAAGTGATAGAAGCTAGAATGGGGAAGCCTAAAAATCTTCGTCCAAATCCACTATGTCGACTTCTACCATTAACCCAACTATTCCAGCCACCAGCGCAATCAAGCCCACGATCGCTATTTCCCACCTAGGCTGCGAAAAAAACCGTGTCGATACTGAACATATGTTGGGATTATTAGTCCAGGCTGGTTATGGCGTAGATAGTAACGAAGAGTTGGCAGATTATGTAATTGTAAATACTTGCAGCTTTATTGAAGCAGCGCGGGAAGAATCAGTCCGAACCTTGGTAGAACTGGCAGAAATGGGCAAAAGAGTTGTAATTGCTGGCTGCTTGGCACAACATTTTCACCAAACCCTTTTAGATGAAATTCCTGAAGCCGTAGCGATCGTCGGTACGGGAGACTATCACAAAATTGTCGAAGTAATTGAAAGAGCCGAAGCTGGAGAGAGAGTAGTCGAAATCTCCTCAGAACCAACTTACATCGCGGATGAAACCGTACCTCGTTACCGCACCACTAATGAATCTGTGGCATATTTACGAGTGGCGGAAGGCTGTGATTATCGCTGTGCATTTTGCATCATTCCCCATTTGCGAGGCAATCAGCGATCGCGCACAATCGAATCGATCCTCCAAGAAGCGCATCGTCTAGCTGCTGAAGGCGTAAAAGAGCTAGTCCTCATTTCTCAAATCACTACAAATTATGGCGTGGATTTATATGGACAACCACGTCTAGCCGAACTTCTAGTGGCTTTGGGCGAAGTCGATCTACCTTGGATCAGAATGCACTATGCCTATCCCACGGGCTTAACTCCCAAAGTGTTGAATGCGATGAAATCTACGCCAAATGTTTTACCGTATTTGG
>JBBRVV010000025.1:0-12034 GCA_038246525.1 Pseudanabaenales cyanobacterium | reverse complement strand
GGTGTGAGGGTTTCCAAGTAAGCGATCGTCTCTTTTACCCGCTCAATTAGCTCGGCAAAATCTGTCTCGTTATCTTCCATTGCTGGTGCTTCTAGCCCTGCTAACCTAGCTGCGCCTCTACGCGTAATATCAGTTGCCACTTGAACTTGCTTACTTAAAGAGAACATATCAGGATAAAGGCGAGCATTGAGCAGCAGTATAGGCTCCATCTTTTTAGATTCGGCGTAGGCAGCACCCTTCTCAAGAATAGTTACTAAGTTTTGCAGACTGCGCACAGATGAAGATAGAACCTGGTGCATAGAGATAGTCATAAAGCTTGCCAAAAACAATACCTACATTATCCAATAAATGTTGATCTAAAACAGGGCAATTAACTCTGAAAAAACCCGTCTTTAATTCTCAAATCTATAGCCCAAATCTGCCAACTGAAACCGAGAAGAGCGCCATTTTGGTTGTACTTTAACGAATAGTTCTAAATGCACTCCTCCCATGATCATTTTTTGCATTTGCTCTCTCGCTTTTGTACCAATCTCTTTCAACATCTGTCCTTTTTTGCCGATCACAATTCCCTTTTGCGAATCTCTTTCCACATGAATTGTTGCCATGATTTTGGTTAGCTTTGGCTGTTCTTCTACTAGGTCAATACTGACTGCGACAGAATGGGGAACTTCTTCGCGGGTAAGCAACAGAATCTGTTCTCTAATTAATTCTCCCATAATGAATCGTTCTGGTTGATCAGTAACTTGGTCAGGTGGATAAAAATAGGGACCCAAGGGTAAGCGATCGCTACAAATCTGTTGTAATTCTGTTAAGCCTTCGCCTGTGAGCGCCGAAAATTTGATGGCCTGCCAGCCCAGAGGTTCAGTAAATTCGGTGTAGGTTTGCGGTGAATTTTGGTTTTGTTCACCAACTTGATCGATTTTGTTTAAGCCCAAAATTACGGGAGTGCCCGCCTGTTGAATTACTTCGGCGACGAAGCGATCGCCACGACCAAATTCCACGCTACTATCTACTAGCCACACCACCAAATCTACCGAGCCGATTGCGCCAATCGCGTTTTTGACTAAGACTTCTCCTAACAAGTGATGGGGTTTATGAATTCCAGGCGTATCAACCAAAATTATTTGGGCATGATCTAAGGTCAGAATTCCTTGTAAACGATTGCGCGTAGTTTGGGCAGTGGGAGAAGTAATTGCGATTTTTTGTCCCACTAAAGCATTGAGCAAAGTTGACTTACCGACATTTGGTCTGCCGACTAAAGCCACAAATCCCGATTTGAAATCTGCGGGAGCAGCAGGGATGAGGGTAGGTATTTCCATGTTTTGCCTAATATTTTAGTGGAGCGCGATCGCTTGAGTTAGTCCATCATCATACGCTTAGACTCTCGGCTCGAACCTAAGTAAACTACAAAAGTTTGTTTGAGTTGATATGTTAGAATTAATTTATGATTTAAATTGCAAACCAGTTTAATTAAGTATCATGCTCATACTTCGCAAAGCATCGGAAAGAGGCCATGCCAATCATGGTTGGTTAGATAGTTATCACACATTTTCTTTCGCCAGCTATCAAGATCCTGAACACATGGGATTTCGACAACTGCGGGTGATCAACCAAGATCGGGTTTCTGGTGGTGGCGGATTTGCTACCCATTCTCACCGTGATATGGAGGTTATTTCCTACGTTTTGGATGGAGCCTTGGAACACAAAGATAGTATGGGTACAGGCTCGATGATTGTGCCTGGGGATGTACAACGGATGAGTGCTGGTACTGGAGTTTCCCATAGTGAATACAACCATTCAGCCTCAGATTTAGTTCATTTCTTACAAATTTGGATTCATCCTGATCGCCCCAATTGTGTGCCTAGCTATGAGCAGAAGCTGTTTGTGCCAGCCGAAAAGCAAGACCAGCTAAGGTTGATTGTTGCTCCAGGTGGAAAAAATGGGGCGGTTAATATCAATCAAGATGTGAGTATTTACGCTTCTATACTTGGCTCTGGTGTTAAGCTTTCCTTTGAAGTGCCAGCCCAACGCTATGCTTGGATTCAAGTAGCCAAGGGTGATTTAATTGTGAATGACCTACCTATGCAGGCGGGAGATGGAGCAGCCGTGAGTGATCTAAATCAGCTTAACTTTGTAGGTGGCGATCGCGGTGCTGAATTTCTGCTCTTCGATCTTAATTAGCGATCTTAATTAGAGATTTTATAGAGCCTTGGATCTATTGCTACAACTGGCTACGACCGCCCAAATATCTCAAATCTACCAAATTGATTTGGCTTGCCAGATAAATTATCTGAGAGATTCTACTGATGATTCCTTATCTAATTCTTCAAGTAGCTTTTGGACTGAGGAAGCTTACCTCAAAGAATGTTTGAATCCCAATAGTTGCTTGCTTTGTCTAGTAAATGCTCAAGAGGTTTTGGGCTTTGGTTGTCTGTGGTCAGTTTTAGAAGAGGCGCATATTATCATGCTGGCGGTGCTGCCTAAATACCAAAGGCGGGGATTAGGGCAATATCTCACCTGGGGACTTTTGCACTGGGCAAGCCAAAGGGGGCTAGAATGGGCAACCTTAGAAGTAAGAGAATCCAATCTTGATGCGATCGCTCTTTATCGGGATTTTGGTTTCACTGAAATCGGTAAGAGGAGTAATTATTATGCGGCACCAATCGAAAATGCAGTGGTTATGTGGCGCAAAGGACTTCATAAAACTAACTTTCAACAAGACTTAAACATTTGGAAAGCCAAAATCTATCAAAAGTTAGCTAATAAAGGTTATGCAATTGAGCATTCTTCAGATAAAAATTAATAGTTGCAGCTATGGTGATTTTAGGTTAAGCTTCTATTACATGGTTATTCATTCCCCTGAATAATCGATTATATCCCCGACAATGGCAACTGCTATCGAAAGAAGTACGCGCAAATCAAAAGCTCTAATCCTTCTCTTAAGGCTAGTCTTAGAAGTTATTTAATTTTTGATTATTTAATTTTTAATGTAATTAGCAAGGTATGAGTGTTTCTGATGCCGAAGGGATATTTTTTTATGTTTCAATTTATGTTTGAAACTATATTTTTTTCTAAGTTCTTCCTCTGAATTTTTAAGAGTAATGTCCCATTTAACTTATACTTACCAGATTTGCTTTAGCTAATTTTTAATCTTTCTGTCTTTTCTCAATCCTAAATCACCTAAACATTAATTACCCAAGCCCAAATTATTATGTCTAAGCTAAAAGCGATCGCTAACAGTGTGATTTTTGTCTTCCTAATAGGCTTTATTGGTTTTGAAGTTTGGGCTTTGGCATCGTATTTACTCAAAACTTACTTCCTATAATTCTTTCAATTTATTTCTTGATTTATTTCTTGATTTATTACTGTTTTGCCTAATTCACCAATTATTCTCAAGCCAAATACCAGCCTATATCAGGCTACCTTAGCGATGGAGGAGCGTAATTGCAGCGCGGTTTTGGTAATAGCAGAAAATCAACTCTTAGGCATATTTACCCTAGAGGATCTTAGAAAAGCTGTAGCTTTAGATCTGCCCTTTTCCTCCACTACTTTAGCTGAAGTTTGTACCACTCCTGTAATCACTCTACCAGTTTCTCAGCAAACTAATATTGCGGCAATTCTGCATTTAAGGCGATCGCATAATATTACTCATTTACCTTTTGTCGATCATACAGGTTATCCCGTTAGCATAATTGAACTTAAGCAAATATTAGAACAATTAGAAGCTGCATACGAAAGTCAAAGTATTAGTCAAATTCAGTTAGAGAGAGAAGCGGCAAATCTTAGACTTGCAACCGAATTAAATCATATTGGTTGTTGGCATTTGAATTTGATTTCAAATCAGTCGGAGTGGAATGACATTCAATTTCAACTAATGGGCTTACTGCCGAATAGAGAAAAGATGAGCTATTTTAGTTGGCGTGAATCTGTGCATCCAGATGACCAAGCCATGGTGGACCAGGCATTTAGTCAAGCGATCGCCTCCCATCAAGAATTGGAAGTAAGACATCGGGTTGTTCTGCCCAATGGCAATGTATGTTGGCATCTCACCCGTGGAAAGGCTCTCTATAATCTGCTTGATCATCCAATGTCTATGGTTGGGATTACGGTTGATATTACTGAAAACCGCAAGCTGCAAATTGAACGCGATCGCTTATTTGACTTTAGCAGTACCCTATTAATAATCACCGATCAAACGGGTAAGATTCTCCAGCTAAATCCCGCTTGGGAAACAAACCTAGGCTATACAATTGAGGAATGCCTGGGGCGCTCATTCTTAGATTTTGTCTACGTTGATGATAGAGAAACCACAATTTCTTACATGACAGAACAAGCAATTAGTCAGAATCCCACGCAAGATTTCGAGATTCGTTATCGCAGTAAAGATGGAGATTTGGTTTGGCTATGTTTGGACTGTTATCCCTTTCTATCAGAGCAAAAAATCTATGGTTTTGGCAGAAATATTACCACTCGCAAAATCGCTGAACAATCTCTACAGGCACTAAATCTTGAATTAGAAGCAATTGTAGCAGAAAGAACTTCTCAGTTAGAGGCAAGTGTAAATCGAATTAGCGCTCTGCTTAATGCTATTCCTGATCGGTTGGTTCTAATCAAATCTGATGGTACTTGTTTAGATTGGAATCTGCAACTTGATCCTAAAACTACTGATAAATATATTTCCTCAGAAGAACATATTACTAAGCTTTTAATGTTGAAGAGTAAATTAGATTTTTTAAGAGCGTTCGATCAATCGGTCATCACCAAAGAAGTGCAAGTCTATGAGAACTTGATTGTTACTGAATATCAGCAAATCTATCAAGAAATACGGTTCAGTCCATGTGGAGAAGATGAGATCCTAATTTTGATTCGAGATATAAGCGATCGCAAGGTTGCCGAAAATCTAATTATCCAAAATGAGCAGTATCTAAAAGCAATCGTGCAATTGCAGAGTATGTTTCTTTCCCTTCCCTTTGAGCAAGCTTTACCACATATTCTTAAAATTTTAGGCGAAGTAACAAATTCTAGCCGTGCCTTTATTTTCAAGAATGATCGTGATCGTAGCGATCGCTTATTCACCAGTCAAATTAGCAAATGGTGTGCCCCTGGAATTTCTGCTCAAATCGACAATCTTGATCTGCAAAATCTGGCTTTCGATATATCCACAGGTGCTTGCATCGAAAAACTTTCCCAGGGCGAATATATTAATCAACTGGTGTCAGCACTATCTGGCAGAGAACGTCAAAGATTAGAGCAGCAAGAAATCAAATCATTTTTGGCGTTTCCCCTGCAATTTCAAGGCGTATGGTGGGGGGTATTAGGATTTGATCAGTGTGACAAACCCAGAATTTGGACTGAGCTAGAAATCGAACTACTACGGGCAGCTTCTTCTTCTATCAGTCTAGCGATCGAGCGCCAAGAATCAGAAAATAGCTCACTAGAAACTACAGAGAAACTGCGTCAAAGTAATAAATTTATTCAGCACATTGCCGAAACTGTGCCTGGTCTTCTTTATATTTTTGACTTGGAACAGCGTGGTACAGTCTATACAAATCAAAGTCTAGGAGAGTATCTAGGCTATCAAAAAGGTGAGCTTGAAGCGCGTAGTGAAAATACTTTTCATTATCTAATGCATCCTGATGATTTAGCCGTACTTAGCAATCACTTTTCTCAATCTCAAACATTTAACCAAAGCCAGACCTATAGTTTAGAATATCGGTTAAGAACTAAGAATGGTGGATGGAATTGGTACTTAAGTCAAAATACGGTTTTTAGTCGCAACCCTGAAGGAAAAGTAACCGAACTAATTGGCACTGCTACCGATATTAGCGATCGCAAAGCGACAGAACAAAAGCTGCAAAACTCCTTAGTAGAGAAAGAGGTTTTACTCAAAGAAGTTCATCATCGGGTCAAGAATAATCTCAACGTGATTGATGGATTGCTCAGTCTGCAAATTCGTGCCATTGAAAATATTGAGTTGAAGCAACAACTCCAAGATAGCCGCCAGCGTATTTCGATTATGGCATTAGTGCATCAGCAACTCTATCAAACCGAAAAGCTAAATCAAGTTAATTTTGCTGAATATATCAATTCTCTCTGTCAAAATCTCTACCAAGCCTATGTACTTGATCCTAGCTTAATCACAATGGAAGTGAAAGTTGAGCAAATGATGGTAGATGTGGATATTGCAACTCCACTTGGGCTGATTTTGAGTGAATTGCTTACCAATGCTTTTAAATACGCTTTTCCAGCCCAAACTGAAGGGGAAGGTAAAGGTAATGTCGTTGTAGAATTCTGTTCCTCGCTGAAATCTTCAGAGTCTCTTCCAGATCAGCCTATAGCACAACTAGATCTTTGGGTAAAAGATAATGGAATTGGAATCAAGCCTAATGATCGCCAAAAGCCCGCTTCTTTGGGAATGGAACTGATCAAAATCCTCACTCAACAACTGCGGGCCACGATCAAAATTGAGAGTTATGCAGAATCTGGCACGAGTGTACATCTCATCCTACCGATTGCTAGAATTTGATAATCTGAATTCAATGTTTCTAAATTTCAGATCCTGATAAATTAATCCGACTATACTACTCAATGCTTGTAACCTACATTCAGCAGGTGATAGATGTTTATCAGTCTATCTATTCTATCTTGCCCCACTTAACTCTTTCTAGTTTCAGTCAAAAACCTATTAAACATATGACTTACACGATATTTAGGCTTAGTTACGTTTAGCTTACCCGCTCAGTCTTTGCTTATACCGAACTCAAGTTAATTTACTAATTACGTGCTTACAGAAGTTCTTCTCAATAAAAGTGAATTAGTAACTACACTCACCGAACTAAATGCCATTGCCAAACCTGCCCACATTGGGTTGAGATAAATCCCAAAACTGGGATAGAGAATACCTGCGGCAATTGGAATCCCCACACTGTTATAAATTAATGCCCAAAATAGATTCTGTTGAATCTTATTGAAAGTAGCATGGCTAAGGTTTAAAGCTTCTATTACTTTTGTTAAATTCGGTTGAATCAGCACAATATCCGCCGTTTCCATTGCCACTTCTGTCCCAGTTCCCAAAGCAATTCCCACAGCTGCGACCGCTAGGGCAGGAGCATCGTTAATCCCATCACCCACCATTGCAATTTTATGATTTTCTGCTTGTAAATCTCTAATCACTTTAGCTTTTTGTTCGGGTAACACTTCTGCAATTACATGATCTAAAGGTATCCCTAACTGAGCAGCAACAGATTGAGAGGTGGATAAGCGATCGCCAGTAAGCATCCAAACTTCTAATCCCATCTTGTGCAATTGAGCGATTACAGTTTTTGCTTCGGGTTTAAGTTGATCTTCAAGCGCAATCATCCCTGCAAAGATTTCATCAATCGCCACTAAGATCGGAGTCTTGCCGTTTTTTGCCAAATTCTCTGCTTTTTCTTGCCAATCTAAAGGAATAAAGATTTGATGTAGGTCTAGCCAAGCTTGATTACCCACCAATATCTCCTGCTCAACTACCTGCGCCAATACTCCCATTCCTAAAGTATTCTCGGTGCTGGCAATTGGCAAATTTAGGTTTAGCTGCTGAGCTTTGGTCAAGATTGCTTTAGCGATCGGATGATTTGCCCCAGTTTCACTACTGGCAACCAAGCTTAAAAGTTCAGGCTCAGTTAAGGTAGCGGCAAAAATATCCGTGACTTCGGGCTGCCCCAAGGTAAGTGTGCCAGTCTTATCAAATACAATTCCTGTAAGATGATGCACATTTTCTAAAATCTCGCCGCCCTTGATCAAGATCCCCTGCTCTGCACCCATGCCAGTGCCTACTAAAATTGCACTTGGGGTAGCCAAGCCCAAAGCACAAGGACAAGCGATCGCTAAAACCGAAATTGACATCTTCAGGCTGAAAATCAATTCACTTTGCCAGATACCCCACCAAAAAATTAAGGTAGCCACCGCGATCGCCATCACTGTGTAAGTAAAGTAGCCTGCAATCTGATCCACCAGTCTTTGAATCGGTGCTTTGCTTGCCTGTGCTTGCTCTACTAGTTCAATAATCTGCCCCAGTGTCGTAGCTTCGCCGATCTTTGTGGTTTCAATGATTAATTTTTGACTGAGGTTTAAAGTAGCGCCTGTTACTTCTACCCCAGGTGACTTAACTAGCGACAGCGACTCGCCCGTAAGCATTGACTGATCCACATTAGAAATTCCTGCCAGCACAATCCCATCTACTGGAATCTTTTCACCTGGTAATATCGATAAGCAATCGCCCACCTGCACATTCTCTAAAGGTATAACTAACTCTTGATCCCCTTCACCCAGAATCAATCTAGCAGTGGGAGGCTGCAATCGAATCAAGCTCTCTAGGGCTGAGGCAGCTTGTTTTTTTGCTCTTTGTTCTAGCTGCCGCCCGATCAATACAAACCCCAAAAGCATTACAGGTTCCTCAAAAAAACAATGCCATTGTAAGCCTGGTACATATAGCGCCAACGTACTAGCTGTATAGGCAGAGATTGCGCCGATACCAATCAGAGAATTCATGTTAGGGATGCCATTCATAAGCGCTTTCAAGCCGTCCCACCAAATCTGACGACCTGGAAAAGCCAAGGCTAAGGTAGCGATTACCCAGTGAGCATACATATTTTTGAGAATTGGTACAGGAGCCAAATGTCCTACTACTGCTAAGCTAATTAGAGCTAAAGCCACCCAAATACCTTGATTCCAGGATTTAGCTTCAGTTCTAGAATGATTAATTAGCTTAGTATTTAGCGAAATCTCACTTGCTTCAAATCCAATTGCCGCCAGCACTTTTACCATGCTTTCAATTACGCTTTGACGCTCAACTGCTTGATCCCAGACTATTCGCGCCTTTTCGGTTAAGAGATTCACACTTGCAGATACAACCCCTGGGCAAGTGAGTAAACGTTTTTCCACCGCCGATACACAGCCTGCACAGCGCATTCCTAAAACCTGGAGTTGCAGTGTGTTCAGAGATTTTTCACGATTTTGCTGGGGGTTATTATCGGTATTAGGAGCCTCAGTTAGAGACCCGATCGCTTCGGTTTGAGTCATGCAACTATTCCAAAAAGTCAACTGAATCCATTATCCATCATTGCTTTAGCCCATTACCATATCTTTAGGAAGTCAATTTTTAGATACAGGTTCTATTTTTTAGCCTAAATATTTAATAAGCATATATACTTAGTAAGTAACCAAGTCTAAGTTAGATCAAGATATTCCTATTTAACTTAAGCTTCTATCCAAATTCTGCAAACTTAAAGACGATCCCCAGCAATACGGGAACAAAAACTTCATTCATGGCTCTCATCCATAGTTCTTGGAAGAAATGCTTGAATGTACTTCCTAAAATTTTTCCTAAAATTTTCTTAGTTGAGGTGATTTAGGCAAATTCTCTAATATCTTTCAGACCTTTAGCAAAAAGATAATTAATTTGAGAGAAAACTTTCTTGAAAAGCCTAGAGAGATGCCCATAAACATCTTGCTTACTCTAAATCTTTCATTAAAATTTGCTATTTCCCTAGGTATAAGTGCTAATAAAAAATAGGATTAGGGTAACTTAATCTACACTGAGTAAGTTAGTGGCTGTTTATTATTTATTACAAACTGTTAAATATTAACCAAAACTCTACTATTTTCTCCTTTCTTGTACTCAGCTTAAACACTGAATCTTGATAAAACTAAATTAAAAAATATCCAAATAACTAATTTTCCTCAACTTTTTCAAAAAATATACAAATTAATTTATAGGAACCCTGATGTTAAATTTTGAAAACGATCCAGCTTTCACTAGCCACATCGAAAATCGTGGACGAGTAGCTATCTTCATTGATGGCTCCAACCTGTTTTATGCGGCTGTTCAGTTAGCGATCGAGATTGATTACACCAAGCTATTATCTAAACTGACAGGCAGCGCTAGGCTACTTCGGGCTTTCTTCTACACTGGCGTTGACCGTACCAATGAGAAGCAGCAGGGTTTTTTGTTATGGATGCGCCGCAATGGCTATCGAGTAATCTCTAAAGAGCTGGTTCAACTGCCCGACGGCTCTAAGAAAGCAAACCTAGATGTAGAGATTGCGGTGGATATGATGGCGCTGGCTGGTTCCTACGATACGGCAATCTTGGTAAGTGGTGATGGCGACTTGGCTTATGCAGTAGATGCTGCCAGCTATCGAGGCGTGCGAGTAGAAGTGGTGAGTCTGCGCTCTATGACCAGCGATCATTTAATCAACGTTGCAGACCGCTATGTTGACTTAGAAGCAATTAAGGAAGAAATTCAAAAGCAGCCCAAGGCTAACTTTTCTTACCGTACAATTTCGAGTGTAGCCGCCCTAGAAGCCGAGAATTAAGTCAAGGCTAAATAAATTTTACAGAACTCTTGACAGGTTAATGGTTTTTTACTATCCTAGACAAAGTCTGTTACGCCCCCATCGTCTAGAGGCCTAGGACACATCCCTTTCACGGATGCGACGCGGATTCGAATTCCGCTGGGGGTATCACTAAAGCCAATAAATATAATAATTCCAATTGTAAGAGGTGACCTCTACAGCCGACTGAAGTGATTATATTAAAGCGGAATAGGCTGATGGGTTAGATACTCTGGAATGAATCTAACATAAGCTAATCCCGATCTCTAAAGATAATAAAATCTGCTTTTCCGCTAACCTCAAGTTCTAAAATCTTATTCATTCAAGATCTGGATTTACTGCTAATGAACAAAAAATTTGTCTATTAGCCCTAACGATCTGCCTTCAATCCAGAACATTTGGGCTAGAACGATCAGGTTTAAAGCTCATACGCTGACACCTTAAGCTTAAAGTTTAACCTTTAGAAAGCGATCGCGGCGACTAGATCTATTGCTCATCTACCTTTAAGCATAGGTCATCAGTTAAACTGAATACAAAGTTAAGTGTTCTCAGTAATTGTGTCTGCCGACATGACTCAAATTAAGCTTCCAATTAAGTCTGTGTCTAGTGATTGGGCAAACCCGACCATCTTAGGATTGTCTATTTGTGGTGCTCTGCTGACTAGCTACCTTACGCTCACCCACTTTGCTGGCGGTAGTCCTGCCTTTTGTACGGCTAGTGGCTCTGGTTGCGATTTAATACTTAGTAGTGCTTATGCCAAGGTTTTTGATCTACCCTTGACCCTGTTTGGGGCGCTAACTTATTTAGCGATCGCTAGCTTGGCAGCCGTACCAATGTTTTACCAAAGCCCTACCAAGCCTAAGCAAGAACAATTGCAAGTCACCTGTAGCTTTTGGCTATTTCTAATTTCCACCGCTGGATTTTTGTTTAGCGGCTACCTCATGTATTTGTTGGCATTTGTTTTGAGTGCCAACCAGGCGAAGATCATTTTTTGTATTTATTGCATTGCCTCAGCGGTGATCATAACTTCAATTTGGCTATGCAATCTTTTAGGCAATAAGTGGCAAGATTGGGAAAAATTAATCTTTGCCGGATTCTTAGTCGGCGTAATTACGCTTACCTCCACAGCGGGAGTCTATGCCAGCCAAAGCCAAGTCGCCACAATTAGCAATACTTTTCCTGGCGGGTTAGCCTTACATCTAAAAAATCAGGGTATAAAAATGTATGGTGCTTACTGGTGTCCCCACTGCCAAGAACAAAAAGCTATGTTTGGCGAAGCCAGCAAACAGGTTCCCTATGTAGAGTGTGCGCCAGGCACACCCAATTCTCAGGCGGAAGTCTGTCAACAAAAACAGATTACCAGCTATCCCACTTGGGAAGTAAAAGGCAAGCTGATTGAAGGAGTGCAATCTTTGGCAGATCTGGCGCAGATGTCGGGCTTTGCCGCTAACTGACCCTGGATAGACAAGTTACTTTTGGGGCTTGGGTGTAGCCCCATCTAGGGGTTTTTGCTTGGCAAGCATGATTAAACGGAGTTTTTATTTAAGAATGGCTGAACTGTGCAAGAAGATTTTAGGCTGATTGTTGATTTAGTAACCGTATTGACTGCCGCCACTGCAGGGGGATTACTAGCCGCAGGCTTGCGATTACCAATTATTTTG
>JBBRVV010000024.1:0-12105 GCA_038246525.1 Pseudanabaenales cyanobacterium | reverse complement strand
TAGATTGGCTTGAATGAATGTGGAATGTGCGGATCGTGTTAGTGGAGCCTGCGGGAGCATTAAATCTCGGCTCGGTGGCAAGGGTAATGAAAAACATGGGACTTTCGCAACTTTGGCTAGTTAATCCTCACTGCGATCGCTACTCCGAAGAAGCAACAAATATGGCTGTCCATGGTCAAGAAATTTTAATCAATGCCCAAATTGTTGAAATCTTGCCCCAAGCCCTAGGCGATTGTCAAAAAGTAATTGGCACGGCGGGAAGAATCGATGCAGGAGAATTAGCGCTAATTTCACCTGATTCGGGTTTGAGTTGGCTGGTTGAACATGAGAAATTCACTTCAGCAATAGTATTTGGCACCGAGGATCGAGGGCTTTCTAACGCAGAATTGCAATATTGTCAAAAAGTAATTAATATTCCGACTGATCCTGCTTACTCTTCGCTCAATCTGGCGCAAGCTGTAGCAATCTGTTGTTATCACCTGCAACTATTGTGGCAAAAACAGTCTGATCAAACTAGCGATCGCCCTTCTAACCAGTCTGCCCCAGATTCATTATTGACAGCTACTGAGTCAATCGAAGGTTTTTATCAACATTTAGAAACTTTACTATTAGATATTGGCTATCTTTATCCCCATACCAGCTTTAGTCGGATGCAAAAATTGAGACATCTTTTTAATAAAGCCGAATTAACCGAAACTGAGGTTACTATGCTAAGAGGGATTTTGCGGCAAATGCAGTGGAAGTCATCTGCTCAGTCGGATTAGTCGATAAATCATTTAAGTTAGTTTCCTGGAAAATTATGAAGCGAGACTCAAAGCCGCCCCACAACCATAAAACTCGCCTAGAAAACTTGCGCTCCAGACAGCAGCAGTCAACTGATTTGGGCAAAATCAATGCTAAGGTTGCGCCTATGCCTAAGCCCGCCGTTGCTACCACCAAAATCCAAGTTACTGCCAAACCGCTTCGCCCACCAGTTCCAACCCCTAAAAAGCCCTCCCCCGCCTGGTACATTCTGCTCAAATTCACATTTCGGATCGTAGTCGTGATTTTGGGCTTTAGTCTAATTGTCGGCACAGCGATCGCCACCTGGACAAATTCCCAAAGTCGTCAACCAATTAAAATTACCACTCCCCAGACTCCCACCCCGCCCGCCCTTCTCAGTAGTCAACTTCAAACCCAAGCCACCGCCTTAAAGACTAAAATTCTAGCCGCTGCCATTAAGGAGCCTAGTTTTGACCTCTTTTTTTTGATGGCAGATCTAGACAATAAAAATTCAGTAAACATAAAATCTGAACAAGTCGTATCTTCAGCCAGTTTAATCAAATTACCTCTGCTGGTTGCCTTCCTCCAAGAAGTTGATGCAGGCACAATTCAGCTAAATGAAATGCTGGAGATAAGTGAAGACCTTAAAGCAGGGCAAGCGGGAGATCTGCAAAAGTTGCCACTAGGTACTAAAATCTCTGCCCTAGAAACCCTAACTAAAATGATTGTAATCAGTGACAATACCGCCACCAATATGATCCTTAAGCGTTTGGGTGGTAAGGAAAAAGTAAATCCCAGATTTAAGAGTTGGGGTATCACCGCCACGGTAATTAATAATCCTTTACCCGACTTGGAAGGCACAAATACTACTAGCGCCAGGGATTTAGTCAATCTGTTGGGTGGAGTTGAAGCAGGCAGATGGTTAAAACCTCGTAGCCGCGATCGCTTGCTAGATATTATGCGCCGTACTGAGACTAATACGCTTCTACCCCAGGGGATTGAGCCAAATGCGCGGATTGCTCACAAAACTGGCAATATCAATAAAGTTGTAGGTGATGTAGGGCTTGTGGATACCACCGATGGCAAGCGCTATATTATTGCCGCGATCGTCAGGCGACCCAAGGAAGATGAGCGGGCAGATGAACTGATTCGGCAAATTTCGCGGCTCACCTATGAAAATTTAACTGCCAAGCCCCTAAATTTAACCAGTAATCCGATAAATAATCCAGGTCAGAATCCCTAATCCGCTTCCATGCTATTTTGGAATCTGCCTTACCCCCGAATCCTAAGCACCTGAATCCTAACGCTATGCAACGTCGGCAACTGTTTCAATTTGCAAAAAATGGACTGCTTTTCACTACCTCTTTAAGCTTAGCCAGTTTGGCTGAAACGATTACCCAGAGTGGCAATGCCCAAATTAGATCTCCCCAAAAACCTGTAGCTACTAACCTTACGTTGCAATGGCTTGGGCATATGTCGTTTTTGAGCAGTGGCAATGGTGTAAAAATTTTAACCCATCCATTTAAACCTGGTGGCTGTACCGCAGGCTTAACCATGCCCCAGCTTAGTCCCAACTTGGCGTTAGTTAGTTCACGCTTGCTAGATGAAGGCTATTTAGCAGACTTATCCCCAAGTGTACGGGTGCTACAAGAACCAGGAGCATACAATATCGCTGGCATCGGCTTTCAGGGCATTCGGATGGCACACGATCGCTTAGAAGGCAGAAGGTTTGGCAATAATATCGCCTGGCTATGGACACAGGGAAATTCTCGCATTCTCCACTTGGGCGGAGCAGCCGCACCACTGTCACCCGAACAGCGCATTTTGATGGGTAGACCGAATATTCTAATTCTGCCCGTAGGCGGCGGCGCAAAGGGTTACAACGCTCAAGAAGCAAAACAGGTAATGGATAGCCTCAATCCTCAAATTGCCATCCCTTGCCACTACCGTACAGATAAAGCGGCGAACTCCTGTGAATTGGAGCCTCTAGATCAATTTTTGAGTCTAGTTCAAGATCGTCAAATCAATCGCCTTTCAGGTAATACTTTCTCTTTGGCTAGTTTACCCAAGGAGCCTTCAGTAGTTGTGTTCAAGCTTTAGGCTTGGCTACTCCCTTCCTAGTCAAGATTTAAATATGTTGGGGGTGTGGGGGCTTCGCCCCCACAAAGGGGTTTCACCCCGTAACCCCGTCACATCAATGTCTATTCCTTTAGTGGGAAAGGAGTAGATATTTCTAGGTATTTACTAACCGCGATCGCGGTTTGTTCGGCCTGTTTAATGCAGTCTCCCAATGCCACACCCTCTAGGTAATTGCTACTTATATATAGCCCAGGTAAATTTTTAAGATCTTGATTTAGTTCTGCAATTTTTGCTAAATGCCCAAAACCATACTGGGGTATTGCTTTCTGCCAAATTTTTACATTCAACACTTCAGGTGCGATCGCTTGTTTGAGCAAGGTCTTTTGTAAATCTTGATCTACCGCTGCCACGATTTGATCTGGGGACAAACTAGCTAGTTCAGGATCGGTAGTGCCGCCAATAAAGTTGAGCAATAGATTCCAGCCCTGGGGTGCGCGATTGCTAAATAGACTTGAGGCCCAAATTGTGCCGAGAGTACGAATACCTTGATTACGGGGGATTAAGTTGCCGAAACCACTCAGATCTTCTAAGCCTGGCTTGAAAGCAGATTGGGGATATGCCAAGGCAACGGCTGCCACAGTTGGATAAAAAATTGAGCTTAAAGCAGCACTTGAACCAGGCGCAAGATCGGCAATAAATTTAGCAGTCATATGGGCGGGAGTAGTTAGCACCACTGCCTGGGCAGTTAGGGTTTGTAACCCATCTGGGGTAAGATACTCAGCTTGGTAGGTGAGGTCAGGATTACGCCGCAGATTTTGCAGTTGCCAATTTAATTTAATCTCGCCACTTTTAGCCGTAAATGCTTGAGCGATCGCTTGGGGCAGAGCCACCATCCCTGACTTAAATGAGCCGAGTTCACCTGGTTTAGTCTGTGGGATATGGGGATCGGGTACAGTTTTGGGCTTAGATTTGCGAGATAAGATTGCGCCTGCTATGAGTCCACCATAGTTTTGTTCTAAGATCGCCACTCGCCGAAAAGCTGCCACCATACTCAAGTTACTAGGGTTGCCAGCATACACGCCTGAGACAAAAGGAGCTACCAATCGCTCAGCTACTTCATTTCCTAGTTGTCGCCGAAAGAAATCAGCAATACTTTCTTCACCTGCCATGCCTGGACGCACAAAGCCTAAAGCGCCGCTTAATGCTCTTAATTTGCCAGCAAAACTCAACAAAGGCGTAGTAATTGCTGCCTGGGGAGACATCGGTACAGCCAGTAATTGCTTTTGCCAGTAAATAAATCTGGGTAAACGGCGATCGGCAAATAGTAATTGATCCTTCAGTCCAACATTTACGGCTAGGCGCAAAAGCTCAGGTGTCGGCGAGAAACTATTAGGACCTTCTTCCCATTGAAATCCTTGGGAATCACGGCGACTGATAATTGCCCCACCCACGCGATCGCTCGCCTCAGTTAACCAGATTTTTTTAGCTGGATTCTCGGTCAGGTTCAGGGCAAGGGTCAAGCCACTAATTCCCGCCCCGACTACTAAAACATCAATTACTTCAGTCTGATTTTGCATACCTGTTATCTAATAGCGATTGCCGAAATAAAGCCAGAATTAGGGCGTTGCCATCCAGCTAGATCACTTTGCCAATTTCAGAGATTAAAAGGAATGTTGAAACAAAGTATTTAAATACACTTTAGCGGCACTGCGGTAGTTGCGGGAAGTCACACCCGACTCATAGTTGCCATTTTGCAATAAAAATAGTGAGAGTGCCGCCGCAAATACTCGATCTTGATCCCAATCGGGATGGGTCTCTAAATAACCTCTCAATGTGTCATGTAATTCTTCGGGAATTTCCGCCAAGATGCTTACGGTCGAGTTCATGAAAAACCTCTTTTCTATCGCGTGGGTTTACATTGTGTGACCAAATCCACAGGTTGTCAACGCAGCTAAATTTGGCTTTTTTGCCTACTTGACAAGCTAGAATCGCTGTTTTTCCATGATTCTGTTTACATTACCTCACAATTACTAGATCTCTGCCAACTTTCCACAGTGTCGCCATGTTTAGGAGCTTAAACCTTTAGCTATGTCGAAAAAAATGATCTGTACTTTTAATTTGCCTGTGGAAAACTTTGCTCTGCCTGTGGAAAACTCTTGAATATCTGTGGAAAACCCTGTGGAAAACTTTTAGCTAAAATGTGGCAAATTAGCAAAATATATTTTTGGCAAGCCCACAGATTATTAAGTTTTGGCGAAAATTCTAAGTTTTTTAGTGATTGAATTCAAAAAAACTAGGCGATCGCGATCAAAAGCCAAAACATACAGTCGTCGGCAGAATTGGGGCATGGGGCGTGCAGCCCCATATAGGGGTTTCATTCCTAAACCCTAAAAAAGCCACACCATTATTTCAAAGACAGATCCCTGGTAGAACCTGCCTTTTCTAGAAATCTTGAAAAACTTAAACTTCGCTAGTGCGATAGAGGTTTGCGCCCAAGTCCCGCAACTTTTGCTCTAAGCGATCATAGCCACGATCTAGGTGATGTAAGCCTTCCATCTGGGTTACACCCTGAGCCGCCAAGCCTGCAAGTACCAATGCTGCCGATGCCCTTAAATCCGTAGCCATCACTGGCGCTCCTGAAAGATTTGGTACACCTGTAACGATCGCCACTTTACCCTTAATTCTAATGTTTGCACCCATCCGACATAGCTCAGCAACGTGCTGAAGACGGTTCTCAAATACAGACTCATTAATTGCGCTATTGCCTTCACAAAGGGTCAGTAGAGCCATAAACTGCGCTTGCATATCGGTCGGGAAGCCTGGATAGGGAGAAGTCTCGATGTCTGTACCGCGATGAAAATTGTTGCCCTCTACTTGCAAGCAGTCTTGATCGATTTGGGTTACTTTCACGCCGACCTCTTGTAACTTGGCGGTGACTGCAAATAAATGGGCAGGAACTACGGGGGAGATAGTTAGAGTAGAGCGGGTGATTGCCGCAGCTACCATGAAGGTGCCAGCTTCGATTCGATCTGGAATTACGGCATATTCGGTGGCATGGAGTTGTCGAACGCCTTGAATTATGATTTTTTTTGTGCCTGCACCCTGGATATTTGCACCCATCGAACGACAGAAATTAGCTAAATCAATTACCTCTGGTTCCTGGGCTGCATTCTCAATCATGGTTTCGCCTTCGGCTAGGGTAGCCGCCATCATTAAGGTTTCGGTTGCACCCACACTGGGATAGTCTAGGTAGATATTTGCGCCCTGGAGTCTACCATTTGCTTGCCGCGATCGCGCATGCACGATCCCATGTTCGATATGTACATCTGCACCCAAAGCCTGTAAGCCTTTGACGTGTAGGTCTACGGGTCTAGCACCAATTACACAGCCACCAGGAAGAGGCACTTGAGCTACACCTAACCTTGCCAAAATTGGTCCAATCACAAAGAAACTGGCTCGCATCTGACTGACCAAATCATAGGGTGGAGCAGTCTGATTCAGGCTATCTGTTTTAATTAATAGAGCTTGATCTTGTTGAGAAACTCTTACGCCCAGAGAGGTTAAGATAGTTGTCATCTTTTCTACGTCAACAATCTGAGGCACGTTGCGTAGCAGGCACTCATCAGAGCAAAGTAATGCCCCAGCCATAATTGCTAAGGCGGAATTTTTTGCCCCAGTAATTGATACATGACCACTAAGAGCAGTTTGACCGACAATATGTAAGATTGAACCCTTAGACTGAGGGGCTTTTTTTGGTTGGATCTCTGAGTCAGCCTGGATTTCTTTTGCTAAAATATCTTGCTCACCCGACTTGGTAATTGACGAAACGATAGCCATATACTCCTCATGCTATGGACTTAACGCTTTTTATAATACTTCCCTTGTCAATCCCGAATCAATTTTTATATAGATTATGATTTATTAAGTCTTAATTTTTACCGAATTATTACAAATTTGAATGCCTCGAAATAGAGTTTCCATCCCTCAATCCATTAAATAAATATAGGAAAGCTGTAAATTATGAAGCCACATGCCAAAATTACGATCGCTGAAAATCAAGATCCTTTAATTCCTATTCCTGCTTCTATTCATTGTCTCTTACCTCATCCCTATTTAAGCTTGGGTGCACCCTATGGTGAGAAGTCTCCTTTCTATTTGCGATCGCGCGTAATTGAGAAGTTAATCGAAGCCAATAGAATTCTTTCCGAATTAAAGCCAGGCTATCAAATTGCTGTTTTCGATGGCTATCGACCCGTGGTAGTGCAGCAGTTTATGGTAATTCATGCCTATCAAGATTTGATTAAAGCAAGGAAACTAGATCCTTTGCAGATTTCAAATAGTGAGAAAGAAAACTTAATGCAAGAAGTTTATCAATTTTGGGCAATTCCCAGCTACGATTTAGCTTTGCCACCACCTCACAGTACAGGTGCAGCCGTGGATCTAACTTTAATTGATCAAAATGGAAAGGAGCTAAATATGGGTTCAGCCATAGATTTGATTTCACCTCTTTCCCATCCCAATTATTTCCAAGCCCTTGAGTTTAAAGATGACTCTAATGCCCAAAACTTTGATCGCGATCGCCAACTATTAAATCAAGTAATGAGTACAGCAGGATTCCAAAGACATCCCAACGAGTGGTGGCATTTCTCTTGGGGCGATCAGATGTGGGCTTGGCTGACAGAATCTTCTACCGCATTGTATGGCAGGGTTTAATTCCTCCAGATATTGCGCCAAAAGGGAACGTTTTTCTCTTGGTTTTGGGTAATGTTTGCCTTGCGCCGAATGTCTTGCATATTCCAATTGGTAAGTGATGCTAGGGTAACTGCTTCTTTTTCTTGGCGATCGCGTAATTGCTTACGATAGTCCTTAGCAGCCTCGCATTTCATCTCACCTTTGAAGGGCCAGCGCAAAATATAACGACCCTGGAATTGTTGACGATTAGAAGTTTCTTTAAAGCTCAAATCTTCTGGGAAAGTATTGCGAGCATAGCGAACGTGCAAGCGAGTAATAAATACATTGGAATTATTTGTAGGCGGGAAAAATCCAGGACGACGACGACCAGAATTAGAAGGCGCAGCATCTTTGTTTGGATTATCTAGCCAAAATACGCCAGCACCGCGTAATTCTTCAGGCGAAAGGGGATCAGCCGCACAAGGGTCACAGCTACTCATATCCCAGGCATATTCTAAGAAAGCGAGACTTTTTCCTTCTTTAAGGTGAGAAGTCTTAAACATTGCCTTGTAGAATTCACCAAAATTACTTTTCACATAGGTAGGAATTTCTAGATCGGATGGGATTTTGGCAGTGCGATAATTTACCAATTCAGTTTGCCCTTTGGGAGAAAGCAAATAAACCAATAAATCCTGTTCGCCCCTAGCATTAGTCATTCCCAAGCGAATTGGTAACATGAATTTTGGTGATTCAAATGCCATCATTAACGGTCGCAAGTTTTGAGAATCTGATTTTGCTTTTTCCGCTAGATTCACTTTTGCCACAAAGAATTTCAAGCCTTGACGAATATAAGGTTGAAGTAATCGCGAAGCGCCATTGGGAAGACGATAACCATTCTGAGTGAGCCAGGTTTCTAAGCCATCGGATTCCTTCGCACTGAGGATTAAAATATCATATTCGCCGACTGTGAATTTTTCTTCGATAGTTACACCCAAGGATTCCTGTCTTCTGGCTTTTGCTGCTGATGGTACTTGAACCACACTATTACCTCGCGTAGCATCACTAGAAAACATCTCCAATCTGGCACAGGGATCAGAATCATAATATTCCACTAAACGCGGTGCACTAAAAGCATCTAAACGCTGCATAATCTTAGGATCGCCGACTCGTACTTGATCTTTTTTCAAAACCGTTGGCACAGGTATGACGATCGCGAAGTCCTTCAAATCTCCTTGATAATCATTCGCCATAGTTAATACAGT
The DNA here is from genome assembly GCA_038246525.1 of Pseudanabaenales cyanobacterium. Lineage (GTDB taxonomy): Bacteria > Cyanobacteriota > Cyanobacteriia > Pseudanabaenales > Pseudanabaenaceae > JANRLH01. Next base: position 3,331 of record JBBRVV010000024.1, on the reverse strand, counting down.
TCGATTTCCATCCCGCGCGATCGCTACTTGAGAAGCTTGGTTATAGAGTTTTGCATCTGCCTTTGCCACATAGAAGCCACAAAATGCCAAGGCTGGAGAGCTACAAAAAATGAAGGCTAGGAAACAGAGGAAGAAGCTAGAGAGAAATTTTAATAAGGCAGACATTTAGAGATTCTCCAGAATATTTAAGCCAGAATATTTAAGTAAGAGAGAATTGGGCAAACGGTCTTTTTGACAACCAACCGAATCGAGAACCGACAAACAGGCGATCAAAAACCACACTCAAAGGCGCACAGACAAACAAGGCCCAGAAAGGTGCAGCCGAAATGAAAAGATAATTTTGGAAGATAAAACTGATAATGCCCACCAAAATTGCCCAGAAAATTCTGCCTAGTCTAGCATTGGGAGTAGAACGCGGATCGGTAATCATAAATAGAGCAAACAACAGTAACGAACCGCTAGAAAGTCGATGCAGCAATACATCTGTTTCCCAACCCAAATAAAAATTACGAATCCCTTCTAAAGCTGCATAAGAAGCAAAGAAAGCCAGAGAAGTATCCCACCTGCCCACTTTGCCTAAAACCGCAAACCCCAAGCTGGCAAATACTACCATCAGCCATAGATCATGTCCCCATTGCCCAGGCGAAATCCAAGCAGAGCCAAAAAGTAACGCGATCGCGATGCCGAAATTGGCAGGATTAAACCAATGTTTTTGATTGAAACGAAAGATAAACTTACTAGCGATCGCCGTAAAAGCCGCAAAGATCATAGTCAAATCGGAATTGGCGCGCAGTAGTAAACAGAGACTCAAACCTGTGACCAAAGCACTTAGAAGCCCTGAAAATGGGAAACGCTGGGCAGAATCTTGAGAATTAAAACGCTGATATAAGAGTGCAAAAAATACTTGAGTAAACCCGCAAGCAGATAAGGTAATTCCCACTCGACTCCAGGAAAGCGACCAATCACGCGCGATTACGCCCAAACCCAAAAAGATTGAAAGGAAGAGAATTTGATAGATCCGTCCATCCGCATTAGATAGCTTAGTTGTTAATTTAGTTAAGTGGGGTGACCAGCGACCTTGATCAAATCTGCCCCAGAATCCAGAAATAGACTGCTCCATAATTTTGTCCGATAAGATTTCAAGTGAGATTGATAAAAGGCTTAATCGAGAATACTGGTGAGCTGCAAGTTACAGGACTGAGTTAGACTGCAAGCTGTTCCAAGTGCCCACGTTTTAGGTAATACTTGATTAGCTTAGTTTCTGAAGTGAAAATCTAGGGCAACGGTTGCAGAAATCGTAACAACTGAATATATCTATGACAGAATTTTCGCCCTCCCTACAATACCCACTTTTTGGCAGTGAAATTCCCTGTCCCCATTGCCAGAGAATGATTCCAGCTTTAATCTTGACCGATGCCTATATCTGTAGTCGCCACGGTGCATTTGAGGTGGGATATAACAGCCAGGCACTGATCCATCTCCAGTCGGGACGATGCTGGCAAAGGTGGGAAAATAAATGGTATCGCCGACATAGTCATAGGGAGAGCTTGCGGGCAGAGATTCAGGATGCCTTGGACCAGATGTATCGCCAGGGTTGGCAAGTAACTAAGATTACTGTTGCAGGGCGTTACCAAGAATTACTGACACCGTATTTAGATGATCACGCTCAACTTTTTGGTATAAGCCTGGAATTTAATCCAGAATCCGAACCCCATTGGCAGGTAATCAACTTTGACCTATCTAAACAGCCTGGGATTCCTGCAGCTTATCTTTGGATTAGCCACACCAATTAAACTAATTCTATTCCTTTAGGATACTAAGCTTCAGTCAAAGGGTGAATTCGGATTCAGGGTCGGTAAATTATGATTGAACCACAAAGGTTTTGACTATACGTGAGAAAAATTATGAAACTTAATGATGATGATATTCGCCAAGAAAATCTTAATAGAGTTGTTGTGGATAATGACAATGCGGGACGGGGATTACTGCTGGGGTTAATTCTTGCTGCTGTAGCAGGTTTAGCTATCAGTTCTATATATTTCTTAAATAGACGCGAGACAACCCCTCTTCTTGTACCTGTTCCTGGACCAACTCAGTCTGATTCCACCAAAATTATCGATAGAGAAAAAACGATTATTGAGAAAAATAATTCCACTAAAGATTCGACAACTCAGCCAAATCCTGCTCCCAATGTAAATATTACTGTTCCAAATCCCCAACCACAGGATTCCCCAACTCAGCCAGCACCTTCACAGTCAGCACCCTCTCAGACATCTCCTGCCCCAGCACCCTCTCAGACATCGCCAGGTAACAACTAAAGAAGCGTAAGTAGTCACATTGTTGATCATTTCTTTAGACCTCCTATCTGTTCAAACGCTGCCTCAATTCTATGCCTTTAGAATAATTACAAGATCAGTCTAAAGATGAATTCGGGTTGAGCATGAGTAAATTAATATGATCTAAGAAGAAATTTTTGAATAACTAGAGTAAAGATTATGAAACTTAACGACGAGAACGTTCCAAATCGCGATATTTATCCAACTACTCGCACAGAAGCAGAAGTTTCCGCTGAACGCAAGGGTTATGTAAATGGTTCAATATCCGAAAATATCCGAAAAGAGAACGAGCGAGAAGAAGTTGATCAGACGTTTCGAGACAATGACAACGCTGGGCGCGGATTATTGGTGGGAATAATAATTGCTGCTGTAGCAGGTTTAGTTCTCAGTTCTGTCTATTTCTTAAATCGCCGTGAGACAACTCCTCTGCTTATTCCTGTCCCTGGAGCAACTCAGCCAAGCCCTACAAGAATTATAGATAGAGAGAAAACTATTATTGAAAGGAATAATAGCTCTACGGACAACGATTCTACAACCAAATCTAGTCCTACTCCGAATGTGAATATTACTGTTCCAAATCCCCGAGTACAATCTGCACCAGCACCCTCACAGGCTGTACCTAGCCAAGCAGTACCTAGCCAAGCAACCCCAAGCCAGGCAGCACCAGGCAACAATATCAATATTGTTACACCAAACAACAATCGAGAGCCGATTCTAACCTCACCAAATCCAGCACCTCAGGCACCCACTACTGCGCCAAATTTTCCTGGATCACCCAATCCCAACCCTATTTTGTCTCAACCAAATCTTCAAAATAATCCTGCTACGCCCAACTCTCCTTCCTCAGTCAATCCAGCTACACCGACTCAGGCTCCTTCATCTACTACTTCTCCTGAAGCAGGTACATCTGGTACGGCTGGAACTTCTCGCTAGTCTAGCTCTTTCTTAGGTTCTTTAATCTAAAGCATTTGCTAAGTAGAAAATAGAATTCGATT
>JBBRVV010000023.1:0-12258 GCA_038246525.1 Pseudanabaenales cyanobacterium | reverse complement strand
GATATGCCCAAGTCAATTCAGATCTAAATTCTTGGAGATCGCACCAAACTTTTGATCTAAGTACGATTATTTCTCTACTACAATTACCACATTTAGATATAGAAAAAGAGATTAGCGATCGCGCTCTCAAGCCCTTGGACGATTATGATTGGCAAGTGATTCGCAGCTATATTGCTACAGGTCGACAGTGGTTACAGAATTACGCGGATGAAGAAGAGAAATTAGTGATTTATTTGGATAAAATGCCTGAAAGAAGTAAAGAAATAGATTCAGTTCAAGCTAATTATTTAAGTAAGTTGAGCGATCGCTTGACAAAGATTGAGCAATGGCAAGCGGACATTTTACAGACGGAAAGCTTCGCTGTATCCAAAGAATTAGAAATTCCACAAAAAGAAGCGTTCAAGGCAATCTATTTGAGTTTCTTAAATAAAGAGAAAGGTCCAAAAGCAGGGAGTTTATTCTCTTTCTTGGATCGGAATTTTGTAATAGAGAGATTACACTCTGCCTCTTCTCTTGATTAGTAAATAAAATTAACTGCTACTCCAGTTTCTCTCCACTAATAATAAAAATGGGATTTACGGCAGCAAATACCTGACGATTTCCTCTAATTTCTAGGCGATTGACTGCTGACTGCACTACTTCCATATTGCGAACCTGGAGTTGAGCGAAACTGGCAGAAATACTATACAAACCCTCTAGGGTATTTGCAGTAGCCACCATCCGTCCGTTTATACTAAGACGTTGCCAGCAGTAATTTAGGATTTCACTAATAGAGCGACCACCTTCCACACAAACTCGGTCTGGAGCCTGTTTGAGATTCTCTAGGCATTCTGGAGCGCTACCCACTAACACTTCCACATTCTTCACACCAAATTTTTGGCAATTGGTGCCAATTAAGCCTGCTACTTCTTCATCCCGTTCGATCGCGATAATTTTCCCTTCGGGGCAGAGTAAGCCTGTTTCGACCGGAATTGTGCCTGTGCCAGCACCAATATCCCAAATTAGCGATCGCGGATTTAGCCTTAGATGACTGATGATCATTAGCCTCACTTCGCATTTACTCATCGGAATGCCTGGAAGCCGCTCGAACCAATGATCGGGGATACCTGGAGTAATGTAGGGCCAGAGAGATTCAGTCATGGTTATTGGCATGAAGCGCAGCTACTTTCTGTTTCATGGTTTTGAATACATTAATAAAGCCATTGGCACGGGAGGGAGTGAGACTAACATTTAAGCCAGTTTGTTGAATAAAATCGGCAGATACCGCTTCAATTTGCCAAGGTTCTAAATCATTAAAACCCGCCATTAGAAAACCGACAAAGCCTTTAGTAATTAGGGCATCTGAGTCACCTGCAAATTCCACTTTGCCCTGTAAATCAAGTTTCACGGTGATAAAGACTTGAGAGACACAGCCTGGCACTAAGTTTTCGGCTAACTTGTCGGCTTCAGGAAATGGTGGTAACTTCTGACCATAGAGGATTAACTGTTGGTAGCGTTGCTTAGGATCTGTCAGCCTTTGTAGCCTTTGAACTAAGCGCTCCATAGATTCAGGCAAAGTAGAATTCGATAACATATTAGATAGAAGATGATTTATTCCTAGTTTAGCCTTTTAATTGCCTAGGATTGTGAATGCTTAAAAAAGCTCTCAAAAGAGCTTAGAGAATAGTTAAATAAGTATCAATTGTCTCTGAGGGTAATACCTTGAGTTTTTGACGTTGGAGATCTAGCTCTAAGCCAAGTGCCTCTAATGGAATAACGCCAATTAAGGCATCCCGACCGCCAGGCAATTCTAAACATTCAAAAGTGCCTTCTCTACCGCAAATTGAGATTTTGGCATCCTGAAATATTCTCGCTTTGCTTAGTCCTGTTGCCGTGGTTACATCTACTTCTCTCAATAGCTCAAGTCCCAATTCTGCTACTACTTTAGCAGGCAAGCAGAGGGTTGTAGCTCCAGTATCTACTAAAACATTCTCTAAAGTTAGCGATCGCACTTGTTCGATCGGAATCAGTCCCCTATTTGCGGCGGATTGGTCACCTCGATTGGTTATGGTGAGAGTAGTGAGAATTTTGCCCATGGTTTTAGTGTTCATAGTTTTAGAATTAATTGACCATACCTAAATTATGACAAAAATCTAAGACTTGCTAAAGACTTGGCGTAAAACCTTTGCGGTGAAATTTATATTCTCTGCAGTGGTATCTCTTCCCAATGTGATCCGAATACCGCCAGTAGCTTCAGCTTCACTAAATCCCAGGGTTAACAGAATTGGACTAGGAGAGATTTTACCACTGCTACAGGCAGAGCCAGAACTGATGCCAATGCCAAGGTTATTCAGCTTTCTTACTATTTCTCTGCCATTGAGAAGGCTCTGACAGAAACTGACATGGTGAGGCAAACGTTCATTATTCATTTCGCCTGTAGGAATGAGAGTAGGTAAATCAGTTAGAAGCGCAAACAAGCGATCGCGTAAATCACTAAGTCTAAGAGATTCTTCAACCAGTTCTTTTTCGGCTAATTCGGCGGCAATACCCAAACCAGCGATCGCCGCAATTGGTTGAGTGCCTGATCTAAGCCCTGCTTCCTGCCCGCCACCTCTAAGCAAAGGAGCTAAAACATTTCCTTTTTTGATAAAAAGTGCGCCAATACCTTGGATACCATAGAACTTATGGGCAGAAAGAGAAAGAAAATTCACTTCCAAGTTTTCCAAATCAATCGGTAATTTTCCGACAACTTGCACAGCATCTGTATGGAAGGGAATTTGGGCAGCTTGGCAGATTTTACTTAGTTCGGCAATGGGTTGCAGCGTTCCCACTTCATTTTGTCCATAAATGATCGAAACTAAAACTGTATTCGTCCGAATGGAATCAATTAAATCCTGGGGATTGACTTTCCCACTTTGATCTACTTTTAAATATGTGACTTGCCAACCTTGACTTTGTAGGAATTCTACTGGCTGAGCGATCGCTGAATGTTCTACTTCAGAAATAATCAAATGTTGAGGCGTAGAGTAACGCCAAGCAGTGCCAAAAATCGCTAAGTTATTCGCTTCAGTACCGCCAGAGGTAAAAATAATTTCACTAGAATCGCAATTTAAGAGTTGGGCAACTTGCAGCCGCGATCGCTCGATAATCATTGCCGATCTTTCTCCCCAGGCGTGAAGACTAGAAGGATTTCCCCATTCAGATTGCATCACTTCGCATACCAATTCGATCACTTCTGGTCGAGGTGGAGTTGTTGCGCCATAATCTAGATATATTTGGTTATTCATAGTGATCTTTACACTCGGCAATCAAAATTTCTTGATCTGTTACTTGATCTGTTACTTGATATATGAGTCGATGCTCTCCATTAATCCGCCTTGACCAAAAGCCACTTAGTTCGTATTTAAGGGGTTCTGGCTTTCCGATTCCTGAAAATGGCGATCGCTCAATCTTTAATAAGCTCTGTGATTTTGAAGTAAATCTTCCGATCTACTTTTGCCCATTGATTAAGATCTTCAAAAGCATCTGCTTCAAATAAAATCCGTCTTCTCATGGGATATTTTCCCATTGAAGTTCAACTAGATTGCTGCGATTTCGGATATTCGTTACTGCGGTTAGCAGCCTTTTTCTATTGGCAGGATTTCCCAACAAAAAAGCTGTTTCGTCACTTTCATAAACGACAATCTCAATTTCTTTATTTTGAAAAGCCGCCTTTAAGCTCTCTAGGAAATTATGGTCAAGTTCGTTGGCATTCAGTCTATAGCTAATCTGCATTTTAAGATTTTCCTAATCAAGATTAATTTTTAGGGAATAGTGGAGAAGAAGCGCCATAATCCAGATATATTTACATCTTAAGCTTGTGACCAACTTTTTAATTCTAACTTAACTAATGTGGAACCAAATTGCCGCACAAATCTCTAAAACCTTAAATATTGACTACGCGATCGCTCGTGCAATTCCAGTTAGTGGCGGTTGCATCAATCAAGCATATTGTTTGGTGAGTGATAATCAACCTCAGAAATTTTTTGTCAAACTTAATCAAGCCAGTGAGCTAGAAATGTTTGAAGTTGAAGTTTTGGCACTGCAACAAATTTATAATACTTCTACCATTCGCGTGCCGCAGCCATTAGTTTGGGGAATTGTGGATAAATCTGCCTTTTTGGTATTGGAATGGCTAGAAATGGGAAGTGCGCCTAATTGGCAAGCCCTAGCCGAGAATCTAGCGAAAATGCACCGAGTGGAGAGTAGTCAGGGGTTTGGCTGGCAGCAAAATAATCGCATTGGTTCAACTTTGCAGTTAAATTCTTGGCGTGAAGATTGGCTGGAGTTTTTTGGCAAACAGCGCTTGGGTTATCAGCTAAAGTTGGCACAAGCCAAGGGCTTCCCTGGAAATTTAAGCGATCGCTTGCTCGAAAATTTACCGCGATTTTTTGAGAATTATCAACCTAAACCAGCCCTAGTTCATGGTGACCTGTGGAGTGGAAATATCGGCTTTACTTCTGGTTCCAATTCTAGTCAGCCAGCAATTTTTGATCCTGCCCTTTATTTTGGCGATCGCGAAGTAGACATTGCCATCACTGAACTATTCGGCGGATTTGCGCCAGCTTTTTACCAAGCTTACCAATTAGCTTTTCCGCTCGATCCAGGCTTCCAGCGGCGTAAGCAACTCTACAACCTCTATCACATTCTGAATCACTTCAATCTTTTTGGGGGCAGCTACGGCGATCAGGCACAGACCATAATTAACCAACTTTTATCTCTTACCTAGCGTAAATTTTTGATCCCCAAACCGTAACCATAGGGGATAATTAGATTAAGTTTGATTAAGAAATCTAATTAAAATATAAAATTAAATGAAAACACCCTGGAAGAATATCCTTTTATGGTTACTACCCGTTGGTGTAGTTGCCTTTTTTCTCTGGCAGAGTCTCTTCTCGCGCGCCAACCCCATGCCTACGGGTGCCAATGCTGCCAATACCAGAATGTCCTATGGGCGCTTTTTGGAATATTTGGACGCTCACCGAGTGCGCAAAGTTGACATCTATGAAGGTGGACGCACGGCAATTATCTCAGCTACAGATCCGCAGTTGGGTCGTGAACAGAGAGCTAGAGTCGATCTGCCGCTCTATGCACCTGAGCTAATGGCAAAATTACGCGATGCAGGTACAGACTTGGCAGTTTATCCACCCAGCAATGACGGTGCAATTTGGGGATTCTTAAGTAATCTAATCTTTCCGATCGCTTTACTCAGTGGTCTATTCTTTCTCTTCCGTCGTTCCAATCAAATGGGCGGACCTGGCGGTCAAGCAATGGATTTTGGTAAGTCCAAAGCTAGATTTGCGATGGATGCCCAAACAGGCGTGAAATTTGATGATGTGGCAGGAATTGAAGAAGCGAAAGAAGAACTACAAGAAGTAGTAACTTTTTTGAAGAAGCCTGAGAAATTTACCGCTGTAGGTGCAAAAATCCCTAAAGGTGTTCTGCTAATCGGTCCACCTGGAACTGGCAAAACTCTGCTGGCAAAAGCGATCGCCGGCGAAGCAGGAGTTCCATTCTTCTCGGTATCTGGCTCTGAGTTTGTGGAAATGTTTGTAGGTGTGGGTGCATCCCGTGTGCGCGACCTATTCAAGAAAGCAAAAGAAATCGCTCCATGTATTATCTTCATTGATGAAATTGATGCGGTTGGTCGTCAACGTGGTGCAGGAATTGGTGGTGGAAATGATGAGCGCGAACAGACCCTCAATCAGATTTTGACTGAGATGGATGGATTTGAAGGCAACACTGGCGTAATTGTGGTTGCAGCTACCAACCGTGCTGATGTATTGGATTCTGCACTCTTGCGTCCAGGTCGATTTGACCGTCAAATTTCGGTAGATCCACCAGATATCAAAGGTCGTCTACAGGTTTTGAATGTGCATGTTAAAGGCAAAAAAATTAACCCAGAAGTTTCACTCGAAGCGATCGCTAGACGTACCCCAGGTTTTACAGGTGCAGACCTAGCCAACTTGATGAACGAAGCCGCAATTCTCACTGCTCGCCGTCGTAAAGATGCAATCACCATGTCAGAAGTAGATGATGCAGTGGATCGAGTAATTGCTGGACTTGAAGGCAAATCTTTAGTAGATAGCAAAAATAAGCGCCTGATTGCCTACCATGAAATCGGTCACGCGATCATTGGTACTTTGGTCAAAGCCCATGATCCCGTGCAAAAAGTCACCCTAATTCCTAGAGGACAAGCCGCAGGACTTACCTGGTTTACGCCCGATGACGAGCAGAGTTTGATCTCCCGCGCGCAGATTTTGGCAAGAATCACTGGTGCATTGGGTGGAAGAGCCGCTGAAGCCGCAGTCTTTGGTTATGAAGAAATCACCACTGGCGCAGGCAATGACTTGATGCAAGTTACCAGCATGGCAAGACGGATGGTTACCCAATTTGGGATGTCAGATATTGGTTGTCAATCTTTTGAAGGACAAAGTTCTGAAGTATTTATCGGTCGAGATTTGATGACTCGAAATGAATATTCAGAAGAAATCGCTTCGCAGATTGATCGTAAAGTGCGTGAAATTGTGCAGATTTGCTACGACCAAGCATTGCAGATCATGTATGAAAACCGTACGGTGATTGATCGACTTGTGGATATTTTGGTAGAAAAAGAAACCATGAGCGGGGATGAATTCCGTCAAATTGTTTCAGAATACACAATCGTGCCTGAAAAAGATCGTTATGTGCCTCAGCTATAGTCTGAATTAAAGTTTTCATTCTCTTTCAGCATAAAACAGAAGCGAAATTTAGATTTTAATGAAATAAATGAATGAACGTAGGTGGATTAATTCTATCTGCGTTTCTTCTTTTTAGGACTTGGGCAAAAAATAGATCAAACATTGTAAATAGGGGGGCTGTGCTGACTTTTTCGATCTATCATTCAACAAAAAATTATTGATAAAGTTAAAGTTCAATCGAAATCGCATCAAAGGGACAAGCAGGAATACATTGTTCACAGACTACGCAACGCGATCGCCCGAAAGTCAGTCTAAAAGTTTCAGGTTGTAGGCTCAAAGCCCCCGTTGGGCATACCCCCGTACATAAGCCACAATCGACACAGAGATTTTCATCGATCATGATTTCCCTGGAATCTAGGGCTACTTGAATATCCTGCGATCGCATCCATTCCACCGCCGCCTCTAGCTGATCGATATCGCCTGAAATTTCTAGCACCATCTTCCCTTCTTGATTTGGCGCAACCTGGGCGCGGATAATGCTTGCCGCCACATTAAAATCCCTAGCCAAGCGGTAGGTTACAGGAATGCTAATTGTGCGCTTGGGGAAAGTAAGATTTACCCTTTTTTTCATCCTGACTCCTGGAAATTTATAGAAAATGTTAGCCTATAGGCAGTGTCTCACCCTAGCCCACTAAATCTTCATGCCCAAATGTGTAATTAGCCGCCGTGCTGCTTTTTCCGCTAGTCACCGTTATTGGCTACCCGAACTATCTGAAGCTGAAAATCAAGCGCAATTTGGAGCCTGTGCCAATTTTCCTGGACATGGACACAATTATGTATTGTATGTCTCAATGTTAGGCGAATTAGATGCCAATGGCATGGTGCTAAACTTATCTCAGGTGAAGCACGTAATCAATCGAGAAGTGATTTCTCAATTAAATTTTAGCTTTATCAATCAAACTTGGGCAGAATTTGACCAGACTCTCCCTACCACCGAAAATATTGCCCGCCTAATTTGGCAGCGTCTTTCGCCACATTTGCCGCTGGTAAATATCCAACTTTTTGAACATCCTGAACTTTGGGCAGATTATAAAGGAATTGATATGCAAGCTTACCTCACGATCAGCACTCACTTTTCGGCTGCGCACCGTCTCGCCCATGAGAATATGAGCCTGGCAGAAAACACAGAAATTTATGGTAAATGTGCTCGTCCCAATGGACATGGACATAACTATCACCTAGAAGTAACGATTGGCGGCGAAATTGATCCCCGCACAGGCATGATCGCTGATTTGGTTAAATTTCAAGCTGCGCTCGATCAGTATGTATTAGAACCATTGGATCACACTTTTCTCAACAAGGATATTCCCTACTTCTTCAACATAGTTCCCACTGCCGAAAATATTGCGATTTATATTCAAAGTATTCTCACAGAGCCGATTCGTAAAATTGGTGCAAATGTACATAAAGTGAAGCTGATTGAAAGCCCAAATAACTCTTGCGAAGTCTATGGCGAAGGCAATCTATCTGCTGAACAACTGAATATTCAAGCAATGGAACTAGTGAAACAAATGGTCTGAGATATGATTCAACCAAGTGTCTCAAATGCACTTAGATTTAGAAATCGAGCAAAATTGGCGTGATCTAGGCTGGAAGTTAGGTTCAGGTAGTTGGGAAGAAGTCAAGAAAATAATTAATCAGGAATTAGTCGTAGAAATTTTTCAAGATTGCGGCTCCATCGATTGGCAAACTAAATTACTTCAAAATCACTCTTTCTACTTCGATTCCCCTGAGATTGGCGAACTTCGTCAGCCTCAAGCCAGAATTTGGATTAGTTATATTCAACGCCGATTTGCTAAGTTTTCAGATTTCTCAAAGGTTCAATGGCATCCACCTGTACTCTGGTTAGGAGTCGGTTTGCGAAAAGAAGTCTGTTCAAATCTACTTTCAGATGCAATCAAAAATATCTGTCGATCGCATCATTTTGCCGAAGTAGCGATCGCGGGAATTGCGACCATAGAAAATAAGCTTAATCATCCTGCAATTTTGGCGTTAGCTGAGAAGAATAATTGGCAATTAAAATCCTATTCGACTGCTCAGCTAGATCAAGTAAATTCTCCTACTAAATCAGATTTAATTAGAGCAGCAATTGGCACTGCAAGTGTGGCGGAAGCAGCAGCGATGTTAGCGGCAAACCAATCAAGTTTATTAGTAACCAAGACAATTTATGCAGGAGCCATTACTTTGGCGATCGCGATCGCTCAGTCAGAAAAGTGAGTCAGCTTGGTATTATGCTTTTTAGACTAACTAAAAAAAATTAATTTTAAAACTTGCCCATGCTCACCGTTGCCATTCCCAAAGGGGCACTGCTCCCAGATGCGATCGCGCTATTTCAGTCGGTGGGCTTAGATTTTTCTTTGTTTCAAGATCCAAGTAACCGCCTTTTGCAAATTACCGATCCGACCGAAACTGCTTGTGCTTTATTAGTGCGATCGAAGGATGTGCCTGTCTATGTGGAGTATGGGCAGGCCCAGTTGGGAATTGTAGGTGACGATGTTCTACGCGAAAAAAAGGCAAAAGTAGCAAATTTAGTCAATCTGGGTTTTGGACAATGCCGAATGTCGATCGCCGTACCCAAACATAGCCCCTATCATTGTGCGCTAGAATTGCCGCCCCACTGCAGAGTTGCCTCAAAATATATACATTGCGCTCGTGATTACTTCCAAAGTATTGATCTCCCCGTGGAAATTATTCCGCTCTATGGTTCGGTGGAGTTAGCGCCAATTACGGGCATGGCCGAGGCAATTGTGGATTTGGTTTCTACTGGGCGCACCCTGCGAGATAATGGCTTGATCGAGACCGATATTCTATTCCAGAGTACGGCGCACTTGATCGCCCATCCTTTGAGTTATCGGATCAACCGCGATCGCTTAGAAGATTGGGTAGAAAAATTAGGTTATGCTTAATCATCGACTGAGCCAAACTATAGCTGCTTTGAGCCAAGCTTCCAGATCTGGTAAATCTTTAGTTGCAACTTGTCCAGCGATCACACTAAGAGCCTGATTGATTTCCTGGGGCGAGTAGCCTAGTGCCAACAGCGTAGTTTCTAAATCGGCTTGAAGCTCATTGGCAATGTTAGAAATACTTGGACTTGGGATTTGGAGCGATCGCCCATCTGCAAGTTTAGTTTTTAGTTCTAAAGCTAACCTTGCTGCCGTTTTTTGTCCAACCCCAGGCGTAAGGCTAAGCAAGCGGGTATTTCCAGTAATGATCGCTTTTACTAAATCTTGAATATTCAGCGTATTTAGCAGCGCCATTGCCATGTTTGCGCCGATCCCACTCACACTAATGATCTGACGGAATAACTCCCGCTCTGCCAACTGCAAAAAACCAAATAGCAAAACTTGATCTTCGCGTACCACTTGATGAGTAAAGATCTGAATCGGCTCGCCATTAGTAGGCAAAAGCCCAGAGGTGCTGGCAGTAATTAAGATTTCGTAGCCGATATGATTCACATCGAGTGTAAGCAAGCAAATTTGCGGCTTGAGCAGTTTACTAGCCACCGTACCGCGCAAAAAGCCAATCATAAAAAGGAAGTGAAACTAAGCATTCTACTTATGGTTGAGGGGGGAGCGATTAAGCGGGGGAAATTTAGGTAATTGAACTGCACCTAAACTAGAGAGGGTTTTTTGCCTACCAGGAATCACAGCGCTTTGGGGCGGAGCAGCAGGAACCGTGGGTGTAGGTGGAATTTGCGAAAGTTTGGGGAAATTGGCAGTGCGGACTTCGGCGAGGCTGTGGGGCGATCGCCCATCTTTTTCGTTTAAATCTTGGGAATTAGAAGCTTCAGCCTTAAAATTTGCGGCAGGAGTGGGCACAGTTTGAATAATCTCAATTACCGTAGTTTGGGCATCCAAAGAGGAAATCAGTTGTGGTAAGCCAAAATTTCCATCTAGATCCAGCTTGATTTGAGGAATATCTGACCGCTTCAGTTTGGGCTTAAATTTGATCATCTCGGCTGGTTCAGTTGGCTCTAGCTCGAATGAGCTTAACTCAGCTACTTTTTCACCTAGACTTTCTCTAGAAATTTGTTTTAGATTGTCTTTATGAGCTACATGGGCATTTTCTTTGAGGCTCTCTAAGCACATTTCTGATTTCTCCGCCGCTTTTGGTCGCTCTAGGGGGATCACATTACCAACAGTTTCGGCCCGTTTTTCTAAGGCGGCTTTTAATTGGGAAGTATGGTGATGTTGACGGCGCAAGCGATCGCGTAGATCTTCTTTTTCCAAGTCTGCCTGAGCCAAGAGCGTATTTTTCGACTGCAAATCCTGCTCTACCTGATTTATATGGGCTTCGAGCGACTCCATCGCTGTTTCTTGGAGGTGGATTTTTTGTTTAGCCGCGATCAATTGATCGTACATTTCTTGCAGTTCTTGCTCCAATTGCTGTAAAGCCTGTTGATTTGCTTCTTGCTTGCTATTTTCTTCACCACGCCAAGCTTCAACCAATAGTTCAATAAATGTATCTGAAGACACATTTGGTGATAGATCAGACTGTTCAAGCCCATCTAAGTGATCATCTAAGTGATCATCTAAGTGATCGCTGCGATCGCCAGAGTGAACTGTATTATTGGCTAAACCTAAATCTTCAGATGCGGTAGGTTGACTGGATGGTAAACCGTAGCGCACAAAAGTTTCAGGTAGGTGATCAAATTCAGGTTGCTGCATGACTAGTTCTGAGCGCTGAGGAAACTAGATTAGACTTCAGAATCCTATCGTGTTTTGCCGTATTTATACTAGCTAATTCTTAAAACTCTGCCCTGGATCTGCCGATTTACTCTAATTTATCGAAAATTTTGGACTAAATTTAGATGTTTACTGGTATTTTTACCCCCTGCTTTTGGTGATTTATGGAAATAGGGCGCGCGATTATTATTTATAAAGCTGGCAGCAAGATTAGTTATGAATGGGCTGAGCGTTGTAATCAAGAGCTAGAGACGCTAGGGACTACGGTGCTGATGGGGCCAAGTGGCGCGAACGATAATCCCTATCCCGTGTTTTTGGAATCCATGCGCCAGGGAATTGATTTTGCCTTGGTGTTGGGTGGCGATGGATCTACCTTGGGGGCAGCCCGTTATTTGTCACCTTTGGGCGTGCCGATTCTGGCAGTAAACACAGGTGGGCACTTGGGCTTTCTAACTCAATCTTTTGAGCAATTTGAAGATACCGCTTCAGTATGGCAGCGCCTGCTAAATAATCAGTTTGCGATCGAAAAAAGGATGATGCTTCAAGCTCAGGTAGTATCTGCTCAAAATGACGGCCAATCAGTTAGGCAAATAAATACAATTTTTTTATGTCTTAACGAAATGTGTATAAAGTCGGCTTCTAGCGATCGCATGATCACGGCTGTGCTAGAGCTAGAGATAGATGGGGAAGTGGTGGATCAGATTCATGGTGATGGTTTAATTGTCTCTACTCCTACTGGTTCAACTTCCTACTCGCTGGCAGCTAGTGGTTCAATTTTGCATCCTGGGATCGAAGCGATCGCAATTACGCCAATT
>JBBRVV010000022.1:0-12536 GCA_038246525.1 Pseudanabaenales cyanobacterium | reverse complement strand
TCCCTCACAACAACTAATTGATATAATCTGTGAAAATGAAAAGAGAACAGGATATATTCTTCGTGAAATTTCAATTGGTCTTAGACTCTCTCAAATTGGACTAATATCCTTAATTAATAAAGCGGTACATTGTATTGCTATATTTGATTTCGATTATGTAGTTATTGTTATCATTTCTGATGCTTATAGAGACAAAAGACAAACAGATTTATACATTTCAGGTCTTGGCAATGCTTTGAAAGAACATAGTTCTGGGTTTACCAAAAATATAGGCTTAACTTTAGGGTGGGTTGAAAATAATATTTTTGTGAAAGCAAGATCTGTATATCCTTCCGATTTAAAGAATTAGCCTTACGCTTTTCTGAGACAAAAAATTAACGAAATACTCCGCTATCAACTGATCGAGATCTAAGCAAAGCAGCATAAATTTTTTGAATCAACTATATCCGATAAATTTAGTCGGGTATCTTTGACATGAAATGTTCACTTGTGCTAACTTGG
This sequence comes from Pseudanabaenales cyanobacterium, assembly GCA_038246525.1. Classification (GTDB taxonomy): domain Bacteria; phylum Cyanobacteriota; class Cyanobacteriia; order Pseudanabaenales; family Pseudanabaenaceae; genus JANRLH01. The sequence goes on along the minus strand of JBBRVV010000022.1, from coordinate 12,035 downwards.
TATTCACATTTCGGAAACAGGTGACAAATCATGACTATTGCTCTGGATAAAACTTTTGGCTCTAACCTTGGCTCTTCAAATCTAGGCTCAGGTGAAAATTTGAGTCAAACCACTACACAGACTGATTCACATAGTCATGATCATCACAGCCATGGCATTTCTGCAGGTAAGAGCTTCAATCATCTCAAATGTAAAGAATGTGGCACCGAGTATGAACCTAAAGCGATTCATGTGTGCGAGCTTTGCTTTGGTCCCTTGGAAGTAGCCTACGATTACGAAGCGATCGCTGCCAAAGTCAGCCGTGAAACTATTGCTGCTGGACCTAACTCGATCTGGCGTTACCGTGAATTTTTGCCCGTAGAAACCGACGATTACATTGATGTGGGTACTGGGATGACTCCTTTACTCAAAGCTAACCGTCTTGCTCGACGTTTGGGGATCAAGAATCTTTACATTAAGAATGATGCGGTGAATATGCCTACCTTGAGCTTCAAGGATCGGGTAGTTTCTGTAGCCCTTTCTAGAGCGCGTGAACTTGGCTTTGGTACGGTGGCTTGTGCTAGTACAGGTAATTTGGCTAACTCCACTGCGGCGATCGCTGCCCATGCTGGTTTAGACTGTTGCGTATTTATTCCTTCCGATCTCGAAGCTGGCAAAGTTTTAGGCACAGTTATTTACTCTCCCAAAGTTTTCTCGGTTCAGGGCAACTATGACCAAGTGAATCGCCTTTGTTCAGAAGTGGCTAATACTCACGGTTGGGGTTTTGTAAATATTAATCTGCGTCCATATTATTCCGAAGGTTCCAAGACCTTGGGTTATGAAGTGGCGGAACAGTTAGGCTGGCAATTACCCGATCACATTGTGGCACCTCTCGCATCTGGCTCACTCTTCACCAAAATTTATAAAGGTTTTCAAGAGTTTGTAAAAGTTGGTTTGGTAGATGCTAAAGAAGTAAGATTTAGTGGCGCTCAAGCCGAAGGCTGCTCTCCAATTGCGGCTGCTTTCCGTGAAGGTCGTGATTTCATTACCCCCGTTAAGCCTAATACAATTGCGAAGAGTATTGCGATCGGCAATCCAGCAGATGGAGTTTATGCCCTAGAGATTGCGCGCAAAACCAATGGCAATATTGAATCAGTCAATGATGCAGAAATTATCGAAGGCATCAAACTCCTAGCAGAAACCGAAGGTATTTTCACCGAAACTGCTGGTGGTACTACCATTGCGGTATTGAAGAAGTTAGTGGAAGCTGGCAAAATCAATCCTGATGAAACCACCGTTGTGTATATCACTGGTAATGGTTTGAAGACTACTGAAGCAGTTCAAGGTTATGTGGGTGAGCCTCTGCAAATTGAAGCCAAACTAGAAAGTTTTGAGCGAGCTTTGGAGCGTTCTAATACGCTTGAGCGCTTAGAGTGGCAATCTACTTCAGTTTAGAAGCAATAGCATTAATTTTTCTTAACATTTAAATTTCTTGTCCTGGATACTAATAAAGTGAGTAGTACCCAAACCTGATCACCCATTCAAAGCTTACAGGAAGATGTTAAGAATATTAGGAAAAGTGATTACTGGAATTAACTCTGGCTTAAACCTTCAGTTAGATAAATTGAGACTGAGTTTAATCTTAGGTTTATTCATTGTAAGTTTGATTTTTACATTAAATCTAGCATCTCTCAATCCTCTTTCTGCCCAAAATTTAGCCATCACTCAGGCACAGCTCACTAAAATCTTGTCAGGTGATCAAGTCTTCGTGCAGGAGAAAAAGGCGAAACTAAAAGATATTGCCAAAAATAGCGAACTGGTGAGAACTGGCTTAAGCCGAGCAGAATTTACCTTCAATAATCAAGCGATCGCCCGACTAGCTCCAAATTCTCGGATGGTGATCGGTAACTGCGGTGCTCAATTACAACAAGGTCAAGCACTCTTTACAGGTGCCGTATCTGCCTGTACACCTACAGTTACGGCGGCTGTGCGTGGCACGACTTATACAGTTGAGATAAACAGCGAAGTAAGTGAACAAATAAATGTGTTAGAGGGAGAAATTTCTGTTGTCAGATCTAAGCAATTACCAAATGACCGAGGAGAGACTTGGAAAGTATCGGGTGGAGAAAACTGCCTAATCAATACGATCAGTAGAGAAATTGAGATTAAGCCGTTGGAAGAGAAACGATTTCGCCGTTTGCTCAAGGGTAATCTCTTTACTGGATTTGAACAAGATCCGCAAAGGCTTGCTCGGATTGAGAAGATTTATACCCGTCTTTATCCTGGGAGAAGGTTTCCGCTACGCCAAAGGTTACTAAATCCTAATCGGGGTAACTTTAGTTTGAATATTCGTCAAAAACGTCCCTTGCTTTCCCAAGTAATCGTCAGACTGTCTCTACAGGTCAAACGAGGTGAGAGCTTTTTACCCGAACAACTGATTGGTAATTTTAGCTTTCCCATTAATCAATCTGCCAGCTTTGGACGGGGCTTAAATCCAGAAGATCGAATCATAGCGCGTATCTATGATCTGCAAAATCGCTTCCTTGGTTATACGATTTTAGAATTGCTTGATGAGAATGCTTTAGTAAATATTATTTTGCCTGATGTTGAACAAGCATACGGAAAACTACGCACCGTGGTAGCAAGCGATCGCGATCGCAACAATCAAATAGATTCAGATGGTGAAATTTTTGACTATTACACTAATGTAAGCTCGGAACGAGGTACAAAAGAAAAGATTGAGGTGAACTTCATAGAAGACGCTCAAGTGCTAAATCTTGACTTCTTCAATATTCCTAAATTACCTGAAGCACCAAGTAAAAGTACATTTCCTGATTCTTTTAGTGAAGATTTGTTTGCGATCGCTACTCGACCAAATTTCCCCTTTCTAACAACCCTTCCTACCAATCTTACGGATGTTCCAAGTCGAATTATTCCTGTGAAGTCAAATGTTATGTTTGATGTGCCCAAAGAGATCTTAAAGAATCGTGTAAATTCTGGTAGTCCTCTACTGCGGTCTAGATTAAGGAACTAATAAAATTGATCGTAGGCTGTCGTTTTTCAATCTCTAAAGTTTATATAGTTTAATGCTTTTTCTTTCGCGGCAGTTTCAAGGCTAACCTCACAGCCTGCTAAAATATGCCTTAGACGTTTCGGGTAATCATCCCATGAGAGATCTAAAAGAGTCAGAGATTGAGCCGCCTTCTCCTGGGTTGCAAAAAGTTATCAACGCCTTTAGAATTTGGGGTTGGTCAGGATTTTGGATTCAAATCGTCTTGGGTGTAATCTCTACGATTTTGCTATTACAATTACTATTTGTCCGCCGTAACCCTGTACCTAACTTCATTGGCGTAGAGACCAGTCCTGCGACTTTACCAGGCTTAGGCTTTGCTTGGATTGGCTTAGCAATGGTGGCAGCAAGTATTTTATGGAATTTTCGCTATACTATGATTTCTAAAAAATTGCGATCGCCTGACCGACCATCCAAAGCCCAAACGATCTTGCAATTAAAGATTGGCTTGATTTTTAGCTTAGTTGGCTTACTGATTACGCTTCTGGCAACTGGCGCAATTGTGGGTGCTTTGACTGTGCGATCGCAACAGGGCAGCTTTGCTGGTGCAGGTGGTTTTAACTTGACTGTACAGCCCCTAGATTTCCAGATTATTCAAGCTAGTTTGAATACAATTTTGGCGCATTATGTCGGACTATTTGTCTCTTTGGCATTACTCAATCAAATGGGCGATCGCCCAAATTAGTTCGTAATCATCTTTTTCTTTTCCCAACCGCGATCTACCTCAAAAGACCTCTCATATTCTGAACAAAACCCTGTAGATAATCAACTGGAATAAAATCTTCGGCATTTGAGAAAGTTAAACTGGCTGAAATTATGAAATGGTATGCAGGTGTACTTAATCTTCTCTACAAACCTCTCTGCCCAATTTGTCAGCGCAATGCCCAGTCAGTCTTTTGTATAGACTGCGATCGCCAAATCCTAGCTTGCCAAAACCCAAAACTTGCTCAAGAATTTATTAATCAGAAAATTCCATTATTCATTTGGGGTAAGTATGAAGCAGCGCTAAAGAGAGCCGTAGAAGCCTGTAAATATGCAAATTCGCCAGAGATTGCGATTGAGTTAGGTAAAAGAATAGGCGAAAGTTGGCAACAAAAAGTAGGGCGTAATATTGCTTTAGTGCCAATTCCATTGCATTCAGAAAAGTTAAAATTGCGTGGATTTAATCAAGCAGAAAGACTAGCAGTTGGATTTAGCGGTCGCAGCCAAATTCCATGCCATTCCCATTTACTCACCCGCATCAAAAATACTCAGCCACAATTTCAAATGTCAGGCATACAGGCAAGGATGGAGAATCTCAAAGATGCCTTCAATGCCAAAAAGACCAGCTTAAATGGCATAATTTTGGTTGATGATATTTACACAAGTGGTACTACCATCCGCGAAGCGATCGCCGCCTTCGATCAGGTGGGTACAAAGATAGTTGCAGTAGTAGTCTTAGCCCGCCCACCTAAAAGCTAAAGAAGCCAGACTCATAGGACGATACTGCTGCCGTGAAGGCTAGCTAGACAAGTTTAGGCAGCTATTTTTGGTCGCTCTGCTTTTGAACTAAACAATCTTTGAGTAAGTCTTTTTGCCTACGACGGATACTCCACCAAACCTGGACGGCGGCATAGAAAAATAGTAAGGTGCTAAGGGCAGCATAGGTGCCCCCCGCAGGCATTCCCGAAAAAGCTAAGGCTAAACTACCTACCCATAGAGTAAGGGCGTAGATAAATAATACGGTGCGCCGTTTGGAGACTCCAGCCTTGACTAGGCGGTGGTGTAAGTGCTGATTGCCTGCGGAAAAAGGGGATTGTCCCTTACGAAGTCGCTCAAAGATCACTGCCACCCCATCTACTATAGGCACAGCTAAAATGATATATGGAAGTAACACTGCTGCCACAGCCGTACTTTTGGCTACGCCGATTACACTAACACCCGCCAGGGTAAAGCCTAGATAGTAAGCACCGCCATCACCCATAAAGATTTCGGCAGGGCTATTGGGCTTGAAATTGTAACGTAAAAAGGCTAGACAGCCTCCAGCTAAGGCAGCAGCAATTAAGGCGGCAGATGGTTGTTTGACAAAGATACTGGTAACAAATAATACTGCGGCAGCGATCGCACTTACTCCAGCAGCTAGTCCATCTAATCCATCGATCCAGTTAATCGCATTTACCATTCCCGCCAGCCAAATTACCGTAAGCGGCAAACTGACCAAATCTGGTAAAGCTAAGGTACCAATCCAAGGGATAGAGAGAAAATCAATCCTGACTCCCACAAACCAGGCACCAGCCGCGATCGCTAGTTGAGCCAACAGTCTCACCAAAGCAGGAAGATCAAAAAGATCATCAGCCAATCCCAGCAGGAAGAAAATCAAGCCACCTACGACCACGCCCCAGATTTCGTATTCTTTGTAAGGAGCTAAAGTCTGCCCTTGTACATCCACAAACCAACCTTGACCCCAAGCAAGCATTAATGCCACCAAGGAACCAATAAAAATGGCTACGCCACCCAGGCGCACCACAGGTGTGGTGTGCATTTTTCGCTCATTTGGTTTATCGGTAATTCCAGCTTTTAAGCCAATTTGACGCATCAAGGGCGTACATAGCCAAACAGTTAGGGCAGAAACAATAAAAGCCACTAGGTAAGGAGTAGCATTTGTATGAGGCATAGCTCCCTCACTAGGCGGTGTTAATAGGCTTTTCGATAAGCTTTGGAAAATTTAACTAGACTAAAGAAGGTACTCGTAAAGCAACTTCTGCTGTCTCAGAGGCAATCGTACCACCTAGTTCAGGATATAGGGGAAACTGTTCGCATAAAGCCGCTACTCTAGTCAGACATTGAGCCGCCATCTGGTCATCTTCAGGGTTGAGCAAGCGATCGCTGATGATATTGGCAATTTCACAAAACTCAGGCTCACCCAAACCTCTGGTAGTCATAGCGGGACTGCCCAAACGTAAGCCACTGGTAACAAAGGGAGAAGTTGGATCAAAAGGCACAGTATTTTTGTTGGCGGTAATCTTCACATCGCTTACCAGTTGGTCAGCAACCTTACCTGTCATCTTAATTGAGCGCAAATCTACTAGCACCAAGTGATTATCTGTCCCATCTGCCACTAGCTTAAAGCCACGTTTTTGTAATTGAGCTGCCAAAGCTTGGGCGTTGTTGATTACCTGATGCGAATACTGCTTAAATTCGGGTTTTAAAGCTTCGCCAAAAGCCACTGCTTTACCAGCAATGACGTGCTCAAGTGGTCCGCCCTGGCTACCTGGGAAAACTGACTTATCTAGCTTTTTGCCTAACTCCCCATCACGGGTGAGTATCAATCCACCACGGGGCCCACGCAATGTTTTATGAGTAGTTGTAGTTACAACATCGCAGTAGGGTACAGGATTGGGATGAAGTCCAGCCGCAATTAGTCCCGCAATATGTGCTACATCGGCAAGCAGATATGCACCAACTTGATCGGCGATCGCCCGAAACTGAGCAAAGTCGATAGTGCGAGAGTAAGCAGAGTAACCGCAAATTAAAAGCTTAGGCTTATGCTGATGGGCTAATTGCCGAATCAAATCAAAATCTAATCGCTCGGTTGCTTGATTAACGCCATAATGCACGGCATTAAACCATTTGCCCGATACATTTACAGGTGAGCCGTGGGTGAGGTGTCCACCGTGGGATAAATCCATGCCCAAAATGGTGTCGCCTGGATTAAGCAGGGTAAGAAAAACGGCAAAATTTGCCTGGGCACCTGAGTGAGGCTGAACATTAGCATGGGCTGCGCCAAATAGCTGTTTTGCGCGATCAATCGCGATCGCTTCAATTTCGTCTACAAATTCACAGCCGCCATAGTAGCGCTTACTAGGCAGGCCTTCGGCATATTTATTGGTCAATACCGAACCCTGTGCTGCCATCACTGCCAGAGAGGTGAAGTTTTCACTGGCGATCAATTCAATATTACTACGCTGGCGACCTAGCTCTTTACCCACAAGTAGGGCAATAGTTGGGTCAACCTTGGCTAAAAAGCTCCCTAGGGCAAAGTCTCTCACGGTGGTCATCTCTCTAAAAGTCATGCCTGCCTATGCTAACACGCATCTTTTATCATCGGTCTTGGAATTGCAATCAAGCTTCTGATCGCCTAGATAGGTTGACGGTTCTGCTATGAAATCTACAGGCATTCAAACTTCTCTTTTTTTTTAGAGAATATGGAGAATTAGTCATCTAAGTTGACTCAAGCTCTAAATCCAATTGTTGATATTTGGTCAGAGTTTCAGAGCGGCTGGTCAAAATTTTGCCGAACATCAGGGCTAATAACATGGCTCTAAGTAAGATTAATGTAGAAAAGTCGCCCAAATTGGTTTTTCTCGAACATGGAACCAGTAACCTAGCAAAATAAAAGTAACCAGATAAGACTCAAATCGCATCGGTGTGAGCAGTAGCGCTGTGGGAGTGAGAATAAATAGGAGAGAAAGCCAAAAGGCGCGATTAGGATTAATCCTTTGCAAAATCAAGAAGAGAATGCCAGCATTTACCACATCAGCGATCGCCATAAATAGACTATGTACTAAGAGAATCGACTTCCAATTCCCTTCCCTCAAGTCAATAAATGGAGTCATGATCCAGTACAAAAGTCCAGCACCTACGGGATATTCTCTAGTGAAGTCTACATATGGAATTTTGCCCTGTTGCCCTAATTTCCAAGGGTCGATCCATAGCCAAATATCGTTGATAATATGTCCTACCCAGGGATAATCACCTTGAAGTAATATGCCAGCGATCGCTAATACGATCAGCTTTACTAAAATTGCGATTCCGATAATTCCCGCCAAACCCTTAAATTTAGACTGCTGCATTTTGCTCCTCTTGAACGATTAAAACTTTTGTTTCAGCTAATTTAGATTTCTTATTAGAATTTTGCTCTTGCCTCGCATAGAAAATACTGCCCAAAATCACTACCCCTGTTACCAAATAGCCTAGCCATTCCGCCTTTGTCCCCAAGTAAGCGATCGCAATTTCATGCTTACCAGGCTGCATATAGACCACAATTTGCCCAGCATCATTCGCTTGGGTAGGTGCAGTTCTGCCATCGATTTCAATGTGCCATCCTGGATAATAAAAGGTGCGAAGTTCAAGTTTGTAGGGGCGATCGCCATTGGGAGAATCCACAAATAGTTGTCGATAACCAAACTGCCAATGGGGAATTTTGATTTTTGTTGCATCTCCTTCATTCAAAAGCACTACGGGATAGTTACGATTTTGAGGCGGTAATCCCAGGGTTACTTGCTTAGCCCGATATTCGGTTACTTCGCCCAAAGCTAAACCTTCGGGATAAATCCAATGCCAACCATGGAAAATAGTTTCGCCTGCTACTTCAGTATTTGGCTCAAAGGGAAAGTTTTTTTGTTCTGCTAAATCTCGAAATTGATTGACTAAGTTTGGATCAAAATAGGCACGATTCAGCACATCCTGACTTTGCCAAATCCCAAATATTAAGATACTTGCGATTAATAGCTGCGGGATTTTATTCGCTCTGGCAATCGCTTGGGTGTAGATGTATGCTAGTAAAAGCGGCACCAAGCAAACCAGAATATGAAACCATCGCCAAGAGAATTGAATCCGATTCATAAATGGCACAAGCTGATAAATCCAGCCCAAAATATCGGTCATCATCAGGATGGGAATCAAACTGGCAACTAACCAAAATTTAATTGGAATAGGAGATTTTTCGGGATTACTTGCCTTTAAAATTTCTGAGGGAATTTCTGACTTAGTAGAGAATAGGAACACTAAGGCAGCGATCGCTACGATTCCCACCACATACCACCAGTAGCTAATTAAGCCCGAACCTGTTTCAAACCAATGGGTAGCGAGTTTTGGTGTAAACTTGAGCAGTCCATCTAGCATCAATCTCCCTTCGGCTCGGTATTCCATTGAATCTGTCAGCGCTTGAAGCTGAATCAATCTCTGATCGATTAAAACTGGCAAAATAAAGAAGCTTGTCCAACCAAAAGCTAGAAGAAATCCTAAAAGACAGCGTCTGAGATTCTCGATTTTCTCTTGCCAACTTTTCTTTGCTAGTAGAGGTTTCAACCACCAAATTAAACTAAATAGGAGCAGAGTGGGCAAATGGGAAAGCACCAACATTCCATAAGCGATCGCTAAACTCCAAGTATTTCTAATTTCACCCTTTCCTTCTATTACCTTCTGAGTAGTATATAAAATCCAAGGAATGGAAGCGATCGCCCAAACTTCACCAAGTGCACCCCGATGATAAATATCTAACAAAAAATATGGGCTGATCATGCCCAATTCAGCCACTACCAGCGCCAGCCAATTCTTAAAAAAACAGCGAGCGTATAAGTAAAAGCCCCAACCCAGGATCATCGATGCTAATGCCATGCTTGCCACCAGCGAACCAGGCATATCCCAGCCTAGCGCCCGAAATGGTAGAGTCATCACCATACAAATCGGCGGATAGAAGACAAAGGTGGCATTACCAAAACCAAAGTTAGAGAACTCCAACCATTTGGGATAAAACTGCCCACTAAAAAACTGGCGCTGATATTGAAATAGCCAACTGAGATTGAACTGGGTGGAGTGGGCAATCGGATAGCTATGCTGGAACATCGGCAGCGAAATATAAATTCCCAGTGCGGCGATCGCGATTAATGGTAGCCAAAATCCTAAGCTTTGCAAAGGGGTAAGCCATTTGGGGAAAACTTTTTTTGGATTAGCTTCGATCACACTTTTGCCTCAAAACCGCAAACTTGACTCATTTTAGACTTGCCACTTAAACTTTCTTCAGGAATTTGCTAAGTAAACCTGACTATAAACTAACCAATTTTCGTTAGACTACCTTAAGTTGTGCAAGCGATCACTCTAGTCTGCATTTTTTTGTTGCTACATATTTTTATGAAACTGGTAAAACTATGGAAATCCGAATTGCCCACTTACGGCTAGATGCTTCGCTCCTAATCCCCCTCGGTATCCTTTTTGTCAGCTATATCTGTTTTGGCAGAGCTTTGCGGATTGCCCGAATAGATCATGGTTTTGATTTTATCTGGTTTACTGCCCTGACCCTAATCGCTACTAATATCTTGGTGCTACGGCTCAATCTTGGCGGGTTACTTGCTGCTATTCTCGCCCTCGCCCTAGTCTTTTTCCGTTTAGGAATTTTCCCTGGCATAGTTTCTTTAGCGATCGCGATTACCTACACCTTAATTTCTTTGGATGAAACCAGCCGCCTGGCTCAGATTCCTAGCTTGAAATGGCAAGAATGGTTGGCTACCTTAGGGATTGGTTGGGTGGCTCTCTGTTTGAGTTTTGGCTTAACCCTTACCCTTCCTGTTTGGTTTGCCGCCGTTGCGGTGGGCTTTGTGTGTGGAGCGATCGCCACGATTGGTAATCAACTTAAACAGGCAGAACTCAGCCTGCGTCAAAATGCCTTACTCCTGGGAGGCACCAGCCTAGTCGGAATTTCCCTGGGCTTAATTCAAGCTAGTCTGACTATCTTTCCCCTCACTGCTTCTTGAGTAAAATTCCATGTTATTAAAACTGCAAAACTTTACTAAGGCGATCGCCCAATCTGTCCCCAAGTCTAAGTATTTTATTCCCGTTACCTATACTCTTAGCTTTATTTTAGTTACAGCGATCGCCTACTTCACCTATTTCCAAAACTATGACTACCCCAAGGATTACTTTTGGGATGAGCAGTACCATGTGCCAAATGCTCAGAAATATCTGAATGGCATCTTTTTTATGGAGCCACATCCGCCCCTGGGTAAGCTTCTGATTGCTTTGGGCGAAAAATTAATTCATGCAAATGCCGCCGCCGATCAATACCGCGATACTGACTTCGCTAGCAATGTACCTTTTCCTGAAGGCTTCTCTTTCACTGGTTACCGCTTTTTTCCTGCCCTAGCTGCTTGGTTGACTGCGCCAGTATTTTTTGGCATTTTCCTAATTATTACCAAAAATTTGCTAGGCGGACTATTGCTCAGTAGTCTCTATCTTTTTGACAATGCCCTAATTGTGCATAATCGGGGTGCGATGCTGGATGGCATTTTGCTCTTTTTTACTACTTCTTGTATTTTGGCGTTTCTCTTGTTGCTCAAGTGGCGCGATCGCCCAATATACTTTGCGATTGCCTCAATTTTATATGGAGTATTTTTTGCTCTAGCTGTAGATACCAAAGCCACAGGTTTAATTTTACTGCTGCTGATCCCCGCTGTCCTCTGGCAAATTTGGCGCGATCGCCAACTTACAATCAAATTTCTTTGCTATGCCTTGATCCCCTTCACGATCGCCTTTTGTAGCGTGTGGCAAGTTCACTTTAGTCTGGCGACTGAGATAAATTCCAAACTTAGTAATAATGGCTACTTCGATGTTTCGGCGGATTATCATCAGGTTTTAGACGGCAAAGCCACTAGCGATCCTGTGCTATTTCCAATGATGCTCAAGGAATCCCTCGCTTACATTCCCAACTACAACAAGAATGTGCCAAAGCTAGATATGTGTAGCCTCAAGGATGGCGGCAGTCCTGCATTTCTTTGGCCCCTGGGTGCACGCACGCTCAACTATCGTTGGGAAACTCCCGATGGCTTTCAGTATCGCTACCTCTATCTCCAATCCAATCCGATCGCTTGGTCAATGGGCTTACTGGGAATTTTGCTGTGTGTTGTTTTTGTGCTTGCGTCGCCCTTGATTCCTGATGGAAATAAAACTCCTAATCTTTTTTTGATGTGCGTGTTCCTATCTATGTATTTGGGCTACATGATCGTTATGATCACAATCAAGCGCACTATGTATCTTTATCACTACTTCCCGCCCCTGATTTTTAGCTATATTCTGTTCGCGATCGCTACCACCGCAATAACCCAAATTAATGGCAAACTTATACTTACCAAAACCAGAATTAGGGCGATCGCCGTATTTGCGTTAGGCGTTTTTCTTTCTTTTCAGTTTTATCGTCCGCTTACTTACTATGAACCAATTACCGATGTGGGCT
>JBBRVV010000021.1:0-12548 GCA_038246525.1 Pseudanabaenales cyanobacterium | reverse complement strand
TTTAAGGGATCTGTAAATAGTAGCTTACTTGGGGCTAGCTGAAAAACCAAGAAAAGCATCCGAGCAAGTTGAACATCCGTTTACAGATATATCAATTGAATCGAACTTTCATCGCTAATAGCGGGATATTTGGCTAGAGCGGAAGAGAATAGCAAGAAGACCAAGACTGATATTGCTTGAGAAATTTACCAATCAAAAAGCAGTTATGAAGACTTGCGTAAACTGTTTGCATTTAGTATTTTGGTGATAATTTCCTCCCTAACAAGCGCTAAATCTAGAGTAACTGCGTAAGTCCTAAAATTAATAAAGGCTTGAAGCGTTCACTCCAAGCTCAATATTAGATTAAAAATAATTAGAAGATTAGATTGGGTTTGCTGAATACCTTAATTAAGTGATTTATTTAAGCAATGTAGTAGTGGTTACTACGGGTTGCATCAAGCCCCAATAGTGAAGGACACCCTGATTGGTGAGCACTTCCGTCAGTAGAGCCGAAACGAACCCAATCATTGCGAACCGACCATTCCAGATTTCTGCTTGAGGGGTGAATCCCCAACACCAAGCGTTGCGATTAGCTGCTTCAGAAATTTCAGATTGGGTAGACATGGGGGTGTTATAGTTTGACATAGCATTTACTCCAGATACAATAAATTAAGTTAGGTTCAATTGGACAGTTATTTAGATTTCTACTTAGATTTCACTCACTATTTAGTTAATATATTTGTATTTAACTAGTTAGTGATTGGTCAGTTAGATTTTGAGTATTGGATACCTCTAACTACTGAATCCATTATTACATATTAACGCTTGAAACCAGCTTAAAATCGGCATCTGAATTGTATAAATTTGAGAAATTTTAACGAATAGTTTTCAGTTCTTTAGATAGAAATAAGCTGAAGTTTTCTCTTTCTATCGACTTAAAAGATGCCAAAATTCATAAATTAACTTGAAATTAAAGAGCAGTCATTACCTTGATCAATTCCTTTGATAAATCTAGTTTATTATTGTTGTCCTGCTTAAAAAGAACCCCAACCAGAAAATAAATTAAATGTGAGCAGAACGCTTTACCTTCTAGTCGAAGTTCAGCAATCCGCTGTTTTACCTTCGGTTCTGAACTGTAATAGCCAAAACTCATGGGCGAGGCAATGAAATCTGCTACTTGATAACCTTGAGCGATCGCGTGTTCAATTGTGCCTACAGGATCTGAGTAGGAAGAAATCATCAACATAGCATGGGAAAATTTTCTACTTAGGAGTTCCTTGGTTATGCCTGCACCGTCAATACCACCATGTAGAGCGGGCAGATAGATATCGCTATCAACTGCAGGAACATAGGGAGGATTGGCAATCAGATAGTCAGCACGAGAACTATTGAAGAAATTAGAATTGTGAATAATGTACTGTTGACCGAGATGATGGCGTTCAATTTTAATCTTTGCCATATTACAGGCAGTTTCATTCAATTCATAGCCATTAATAAACCCACTAAATTGACTTCTCAATAAGCCATTAATTACTGGACTACCATCGCCAGCGCCAAACTCTATAACTGTGGTAAAGTCTTGATAACCATCAAAAACCATACGCTCTAAGCATTGGGAATAGAATTGAGATTCTTCGGGACAGAAAAATATTTCCTGTGATACACTCTGGTGTAGATAAGTAGACGGTACGGAAGGATAATTCTTGAGAAAATTGCAAGAATCCACTTTAGCACTCAATATAGAATTGTTCATAATTTCTGGTTATTTTTGTTTAGTAAATGTCCATTCCAAACTTTTAATCGGCGCTTGCTTCAAAGCAGATGTTAGAGCCTCATCACTCTCGAACTTCAGTTCAGATAAATGGGAAGACTCCACATTCACCGTAAATCGATCATCCTCAAAGGGCCAGGGTTCTACAGTTAAATTGCCGTTTTCCAAACAGCGCAGATCGTAACGCTGTCCATCTATGCCGTGGGTAATTTCTAAGATTCTGCCATCTTCAGGTACCTGTTTTTGAGCCAAAATCAAGGAAAAGCGATCGCACCATTGCATAAACTGATAAGCCCGCTCTGCTTGATCCTTAGTTATGTTTAATTCCTTGCGCCATATCTCTTGATTCTTCCTCTGGGCTGCCAAAAAATTCTGCCAATCTTCAGAAATTCCATTCTTATCTTGACAGAGATAACAGGTGTGCATGGAAGTCAAAAAAGTTACCCAGCGACCTCGATAGCGTGACTCTTCTAAATGCTTCTGAAATCTTACCAAAGTCTCTTCTTGAGCTTCTTCACTCAGGGTAAAATCCATTGGCGCGCCTGCTTTAATCAGATGCTTGCCCTTCCACTCTTTCTCTAAATCATCATGGTGGGAAATCGCCACAATTGTCTCGTACAGACGAACAGGAGCGTTAGTGCGTTTCCATTGACCTCCCAATTGAGCCGCTAATAGGGCGTGGGCACGTTGATAAATTACATCCCAGCCATCTTTAGCCAAGTTGACAATCATAGGTTTATTGCTCTCACCATCGAAGCTGAACTAAACTTTTTAATCAAATTCATTACTGCGGCGGCAGCGCGATCGCCAATCAACTTCTCTTGATCGTAGCCCAACACAATCTCCCAGGCATCCTCAGGATACATATCCACCAAGGGGAAAGCTACATCGTTGAGCATCCATTGTCCATGACGTTCATCTTCACGGATATGTAATTCCCAATAACCCATGGCTGCCTTAGAAAGCTGTAACCGTTCTGCCGCTATCATGTAATCGGTATAGATTGAAGGCCCAGCAATCTCAAAGTAGGTTAGTCCACCGTTGTAACGTAAAAAGTGACGCTTCCGTTCAGTCAGCAAAAAGTTGTGATTGATACTCGTTAAGACTTGCCAAGGTACTAGGTCAAAGTAGCCTTCTGGAGCGGTATTCAAATTCAATTCAGCCATCATTTGCGCAAAAAAAGTTGAATGCTTGCGGGCTAATCTACCGTTTCCATATTCTTCTAATAAAACTCTGATCAAAGTGGCTTGAACTTCGTTACTTGCACCGCCCAAAATTCGAGAAAGACGGCTGGCTTCGACTAATCCATCAAGAGAAGCGATCGCTAACAGGATGCGGTATCCTTCCAAGTTTATATCTTCGCGTAGATAACGTTTTGGTTCAGATAGTTCAGGATTTAGATCTGCCTCTGCCCTCTCTTTCAATCCTTGCTTTACCGCTTCTGGGTCTAGCTTTTGATATTCCTGAAGATTTAATTGATTCAATTCCCAGGCTTGCCAACTGGATTCTAAGCGATCGCGTACCGACTGAAGATAGTAGGAGCGATCATTCTTGTAGTTGTGTAGGTCATCGTACCAAAATAGGTTTAGGCGATTCAGCCGATAGAGCGTTCTTTGGATAAATTTTGACGCTAATTCAAAGTTGTTAGCTTTTACTCCATAGGCATCATCCAAGGCTAAATCAATTGCCTTCTCTAAACTTTCAATTAGTTGTGGTTGCAGTCTGATTTGCTCATCTAAATCTTCAAGATTCAAAAGTGAATTAAAATCCTGCTCTGCTTGATTATAATCAACTGGTTGAAAGTTAGATAAATAGGAAGAAGAATGAAGATTTAGAGAAACCCTAACTATTGATTTAGGATTAGAATTAGCAGAATTTGCAAGTGAATTTGTGGGAGAGACTGAGTTAATTGTAGATACCATAAGAGCCTAAAAATAATTTATCTAAACATTAAAAATTAACGATTAATTCGAGCGATCGCCAAAGTGGCATAGGAACCGATTGGACTCCAGAGTAGATAGGGTACAAGTAGTAGAGCAGCCCAGCCAGAGATCTGCCAAACAAATAAAGTAAGGATCACACCTAAGCCAAAACCGAGTAGCCCTACTCCAGCTCCCAAGAATAAATCGCGGGTCTGCAAGGTCAGCGGTATATAGGCAATAATTACAATCTCTAGGAGAAGATAAAAAGTCATAAATAGCCAACCTCTGAAACTTCCCATTTCCGCTTCCCATACTAAATAAGCAGAGAATCCACCGCAGATCAGAATTACTGTCCAAATTACGGGAATGAAGGTCTCAAAGCTTAACCAACGCGGACGGCGAAGCTGCTTAAACCAACTCGCATCACGAGGAGAAATTAAATTCGCTCCCAAAGAAACTAAAAAGACAACTCCAGCGATCGCCATCCATGACTTAATCATTATTTACCCTCCTAAACTAGGCTGAGCTTAATTGCTAAACTAATCAAAAAATTAGAGCTTAGTTAGTTCCAAATTCTTATTTGCTGGCCCATGAATCACATTTCCATCAAAGTCGTAGCGGGCACCATGACAAGGACAATCCCAACTCTGTTCGGCATTATTCCAAGTGACAATACAGCCTAAGTGAGTACAGACCGCTGATACTGCATGAAGATGATTATCAGCCCGAGAAACAGCTACTTGCTTGCCATTACTGATTAGGATTTTTCCTTCTCCTTCCTCCAAATCAGCAACATCGACTCCTTGAAAGCCTTTCAAGCGATCGCCTAGCCAATGTCTACCGACATCTAGAGTTTCTTTCACCATTTCAGGAGTGGCAAAGGGAGTAACACGAGTTGCCTCATAGATTCCTTGCCAAGGATTCTTGATGCCTAAAATCAGATCGGAAAGTAACATTCCCGACAAAGTTCCCTTACTCATTCCCCATAGACTAAAGCCCGTAGCGACAAAAATGTGATTATTGGCAGGAGTGAGTCTACCAATAAAAGGTAACTTATCAAAGGAAACCATATCTTGGGTAGACCAACGATAATCTACTTTCTCAATCGCAAAATTAGAAAGAGCATACTCCTCAAGCATCTGGAATCTTTCTTCAGTATTTGAGATGCTTCCAACTTTATGATGACAGCCGCCAACAATTAGTAGAAGTCCATTCTGATCAGGAGTAGTACGGATGGAATACGCTTCTTGGTTGGCACCGATAAACATGCCATCGGGTGCTTGAGCGGGATCAATCCGAGCGCCAATTAAATAGGAACGCGCAGGATAGGTTTTAGAAAAAAATAAACCCTGATCCAAAATCGGCAGGTGTGTGGCAATAACTACATCCTGAGCCTTAACTACAGCGCGATCGCAGATCACTTGACAGGTTTGATGCAGATGATCTTCAGTTGCATTTTGCACCCTAGTATTTTCAAATATAAAGCTGCCATTGCCATTAATTAAATTGGCTAGATGGAGTAGGTATTTGCGAGAATGGAATTGAGCTTGATTATCTAGTTTAATCGCCCCAGCAATAGGAAAAGGGAGGGATGTATCTTCTACGAAACTAGCAGGTAAACCCACCTTCAACGCAGCCAAAACTTCATCTTTAACCTTAGAGAGATCCTTTTCTGATTCCGCGAAGGTGTAGGCAGTCTTGCGACTAAAATCACAGTCTATGCCTTCCTCTTCAACAAACTTAGCAACTCGTTCAATTGCTGCCGTATTCGATTCTGCGTAAAGTCTGGTCTTCTCTTCGCCGATCTGATCAATTAAATCAGCGTAGATTAATTGGTGTAGTGCAGTTACTTTAGCGGTAGTGTGACCACTTACACCGTTAACAATTTGATTTGCTTCAATTACAGCCACCTTCTTACCTGCTCGCTTCAACAACATTGCTGTGGTCAAACCGACAATTCCGCCACCCACGATCGCTACATCTACGGTTAGATCCCGCTCAAGTTTGGGGAAGTTAGTAGTTGGAGTGGAATCAATCCAGTAGGAGATATGTTTTCCCTGTAGGTGAGTTAAAGGTAGGTGAGTTAAAGCACGGAGAGGAGTTAAAGATTTAGTCATTTCTATAATTCAGCTTTTAACTATTACTTTTGATGATCAGATCACTAACCAGGTTAGTAGCAAGTTGTTTAGTAAGAGGTTTTTGGAGAATCTCAAAGAAATCAAATGCTATCAGCCTCGCTTTAAATTTCTGAGCAGCTTTGGGCAATTCTGGTTAGTGGTTATAGTTTTACAACACTTACCTCTACTCCAGCATCTACCCTTGGAAAGAGGTGAATCTTAGTCTAATCTATGCGTACTCAATCTAAAATTGCTGTTTAGATCAGTCGTTTGGAAGATACCAATCTAATGTGGTGTAGCTATGCTTATTTAACTGTTCGGAATTCTAAGTATATTCCTGACTATGTTTTTTAGATTTGTAAAATTAACACGAGAAACTAATATGAACACTATTAATCGAGACACTATCAACCGAGACATTATTAATCGAGACACTACTAACCGAGACACTATCAACCGAGATCTTGAACTTGACAACCTTGAGTCTAACAACCTTGAGTCTAACAACCTTGAGTCTGATGGCTTTGAATCTGACGACCCTGAATATGACGACCTCGAATCCGATAATCTCAGAAGTGACAATGTGAGCCAAGACAGTAATGATGCTAACCGCGATCCTATCTCTGGTGAGCCTGGTTCTCATCCTATTGGTACAGGCATAGGTGCAGCAGGTGTGGGTACAGCAGCAACAGTAGTTGGTGCAGCAGTTGCAGGGCCCATTGGAGCAGTTATTGGCGCAGTGACTGGTGCAGTGGTTGGCGGATTAGCAGGTAAAAGCACTGCGGAGAATATCAATCCTACTGACCCAGATTTAGGTTAACTTTTAGAAAAAGCCTAAGTATTCGGTGAGATTTTTTGTAGAAATATCGATATTTGTAACTAACTGAATTTGCAATTTTATTAGAGAGTAAATAACACTATGACTGTGCAACTGGAAGATATTAAGCGTAATGCGATTGCTTGTAAGTTGGCTGATATGAAAGCCTTACAAAATCTGATTATTGCCAATGAAGAGATCTTGGTAGATGCTTGTCCTGATCGTGAAATCACCAATCGCTTGGAGAAACTGCTGAAGGATGATCGTAAGAATCTAGGAATTTTGGATACAGTAATTGTTCAGTATGGAATTAAATCTGAACCCAAACAGACTACCCAGAAGCAGATTCAAGAACTAGAGAAGCTGATGAAAGATTCAGATCTCACTTTGTTTGAGAAAGTAGAAAAGCATGAATTGCTTAAGCATACTCAGGCTATGGCAGGACTTCTGGTACACAAGGCGGCTCAGGTAGTTGGTGCTGATATCGCCGTAGCGATCGCGCCTTTGAATGCAATCAACTTTGAGAACCGTGCCCATGAGGAGCAACTCAGAGGAATGATGGAAGTCTTGAGTACTTTGGAGCTAACTGGCAAGCCGTCTGATAGTGGTCTATGGTCAAGGGTGCAAGATACTATAGCTGCCATGAGTGGAATTGCTGGAAGCATTCTTAGTCGAACTGATGATGAAATCAACATTCGCGACTTGATTCGATTGGATCACATTAAGGTAAATACCCTGTTTGCTCAAATTCGGGCTACTGATGAGCCTCTGAAGTTGCAGGAGTTTTTTGGTCAACTATATCTAGATCTTACAACTAATTCTGAAGCTGAAGAGCAGGTTCTTTATCCTGTGATGCGTCCCCATTTCAATGATATTCAGAAGCTTTATGACGAACAAGCAGAAATGAGAGTAGAGCTTGACCAGATTAAGTCGATGAATACCGCAAATACGGTAGATTTCAAAGATGCAGTACAGCGTCTAATGTCGAAAGTTACGATCCACATGAATGAAGAAGAAAGGAATTTATTCCGAACTATCCAAGATTCTTTAGGCGATGAGCAACAAAAGAGTCTGGCAACAGAGTTCAAAACTGCCAAGAGCAAAATCCAGGATCAACGTAAAGCTGAGGCTTCACACTAGACCTTTCTAAAAGCTAATCTACAAGTTTGCCAGGACTTGCACTCTTATCTATTTAGTGAATTTATTCAACCAAATTCATCAATATCTCTAAGGTGTGTGAGTCCTAGTAGCTTTCTGGCATTTGTAAGAGTCAATTTACTATTTTTTAAGCACTTTAATTAAAGAGAAAATGTTATGGCTTACGCTAATCGTCCAATCGAAAATGTCGATGTAGAGCGTCGTCCGACCAATGTTGTAGAATTCGGCGATCGCGTACATTGGGGTGCAATTTTTGCTGGTTTAGTAATTGCAATTAGTACTCAGCTTTTGTTAAGTGCCTTGGGAGTAGCTTTAGGTTTCACAACTATCGCTAATTCTGGTGCGCCTCGTTCGGATGCAGATAATGTAGGTGCCGCAGTAGGCATTTGGTCAATTATTAGCTTATTTATTTCTTTGTTTGTCGGTGGTTTGCTGACAGCCAAATCTGCTGGTTCGATTAGTAAAAGTACTGCTTCTCTTAACGGTGCTATCTTATGGGCAACTACAATGGCAATAAGCACATGGTTACTGGCAAGTGGCGTTAGTGGTACTTTTGGCATAGCCTTAGCAAATGCTGGTAGTATTGCCAACCAAGTTCAACAAAACGGCGTTTCTCTTCCCAATCTTCCTAATATTAATATGGGAACTCCAAATGGTAGTAATCAACAGGCTCAGAACCAAGTGCCAACGATCAGCGTTCAACAAACTAAAAATGTAGCTGATAATGGTGCCAAGGCAGGCTGGGGCTTTACTTTCGGCGCACTTCTAGGACTTTCTGCATCTATGATTGGCGCAAGTATTGGAGCCCGTAATGTCCGTACTTATGTATCCTCTACCACCACTACTGAAATATAGATTCTATCTTTGTCTTACCTTCTTCTTTAATTAGGAGAAGTTTTCTAATTGGTAGAAATAATTTTTAGTCAGCTAGTTTTTCAATTAATTCTAATGCCTTCTCTAAAGTATATAAATCTGCTAATTCTTTGCCATCTTCAAGCAAAACTTGATAAGAACTTGGCTCTATTCCTAAAAGGGTAATTTGATTAGAAGAGGAGCGAGCGCAGTATTTTGAACAGCCACTTAAATGAATTTCTGAAGCAAAATTATTAGACTGAAATTTGAGTGAATGAGCAGCGATCGCTTGGGCATCAGTTTGAGTATCAGTGGCAGAGGATTTACATCCCTGGGAACCAATACAGGCGGATATACCAGCGTAGGGACTATGCGGTGAAGTTGAAAAGCCTAACTGCTGAATTTTGGATTTAACAGTTTCAATATTTGACTTATAGATAGATGGGATAATTAAATTTTGCCAAGGTGTCAGCCGAATTTCTGCTAACTGAGAATATTGATTGGCGATCGCCGCTAATTCTAAAAAATGTGAACTAGATAACCGCCCTAAGGGAATTACTATCCCAATATAGGCGTATTCAGCTTGAGATTGATCATGAGTACCAATATGCTTGAAGCTATTTGCTGATTTTGGTTTTTCTTTGATTTCCGCATCACAAGCGGAGAAAGACAATAACTTAGTTACTTCAGAAAGGTATAGTTCTATCCCCCAATCCGCAACTAATTCTCTTAGTCTAGAATTTCCCGACTGTTTAGTTTGAGTATAATTATAATAAACCTCAGTCAGTACAGCTAAGAATTCTATTGATTGATCAGGTTTGATTAAAATTCTGGTTGATTCAGGAGATGAGCCGCGATCGCCACCACATACATTCAATCTCAGATATATTTCCTGATCTAGCTTTTCGGCGACCAATAGTAAATCATTTGCGCGATCGCTAATCGAAACAACTTCACCGCCACCAAAACCCACACTAAACTTAGATGATAGAAGTGAAAAGCGATCTTGATTGCTTAAATAATTATCCCATTCTTTCACTAAGGGCAAAACATCGAGCAGAGCTTTAGAATCGATTCCTGCTGTTGGGCTAGACATAATATTGCGAATGCTATCTAATTCAATATTAGTGGCGGCTAAGCCTAAATCCTGCAACTGTTTTAAACTATCTTCTGAAATCTCTCTGTCTCTAATCTGTAAGTTAGCGCGATTGGTAATTTGAACTTCGTCTGCAAGGTTAGCGATCGCTTCACATTGTTTAAAGTTAAGAATCCCACCAGGAACTCGCAAGCGAGATAGGTTACCATCTTTTGCAGCTATAGGATTAAATAAACTAGGACAAAGATTCATAAAACCAAGGTATTCATGGTAAAAGTTGGAAACTTGAACAGTGTTTAGGTCTGAACATTCTAAAATCTCGTTGATCTATTGTGAGAACTGTTTGAATATTTAACCTTTCCGCGATCGCCATGACGCTTGCATCAACAAAGTCAATATAACTGTCCGCATATTTGGCTAAAATTTCAGCAACTCTAACTATATCTGAATCAATAGCATGAATGACTATAAATCGACTTTTCGGAATTCCTTGTAAAAATTGTACAACTGCTGATATTCCCACATCTCGCCCGATAAGATAGGCAATCTCAACCAAGGCAGTTTGTGGTAAAAGAATCTGTGCTTGCTTCAGATAAATAGGCAATACATCTAAATGTCTAACATCTAAGCGATTGAGTAAAGCTACAACAAATCCAGTGTCTGCAATCACGATTTCCATGTCCATCCAGATTGTGAATGAATATTTTGTTGCAAAATAGTTTCAGATTGAGTGGCAAGATTTGGCGAACCAGCGAATAGTCCGATCAATGGATCTTCATTTGCAGTCAGATGTCTTAGCTGGCTTGATCGTAAAGACTCAATAAATCCCGTGATCTGCTCGATTTCCAGGTCACTAAGGTGATCAATTTGTTGTTTGAGAAGTTCTCGTTTAGTCATATCTGCACATAATTTATATTTCCAGATAAGTAAGAATCTGTTCGCGGTTCAAGTCTTCACCAATCAAGACTAGACGAGTTTCTCGCATTTCGTCATTGTGCCAAAGTCGATCATAAAAGGTTTCCACGCGATCGCCAACCCCTTGTAAGACCATGCGCATGGGTTTATTCGCTACATTCACAAATCCCTTTACTCGATAGATTTGATACTTAGAAATTAAAGCTTTCAACTTTTCGACTAACATCTGCGGCTCAAAAGATTTTTGGCTAAGTACATAAACTGAATTAATATTCTCATCATGTTCATGTTCCGCTTCATTATCATGGTGGCTTGGTCTAGCATCCAAATTGTCTTCCACTGCGGCATTAAATCCCAAGAGAATATCAGCGCTAATTTTGCCATCTGCACAGGCTAGGATCTTTACCCCGTCTCGAAGTTCTGAATTTAGCCAGTCAACTACTCGCGCTTGATCTTCAGTATTGACTAAATCGGTTTTGGTAAGCAAAATTAAATCGGCACAGGCTAACTGATCTTCAAATAACTCTTCTATCGGCGTCTCATGATCTAGGCTAGAATCTGCTTGACGCTGAGCATTGAGCTTATCTAAGTCGGAAACCAATCTGCCACTAGCGACTGCTTCGCACTCTACCACTGCAATCACGCTATCTACGGTTGCGGCTGTGCGAATTTCTTGCCAACTGAATGCCTGAAGCAGTGGTTTTGGTAATGCCAAGCCTGAAGTTTCGATCAAGATACAATCTAGGTTTTTTCTTCGTTTTAATAACTCTTGCATTGTCGGTAAAAAATCCTCTTGCACGGTGCAACAGAGACAGCCATTATTCAGTTCGACAATATTGGGGGTGATTTCTTTACCATCTTCATCGCAAACTTTACAAGCACGCAGTAAGTCACCATCAATACCAATTTCGCCAAATTCATTTACTAAAACGGCGATTCGCCGACCTTGATTATTTTGCAATTGTTCGCGAATTAAGGTGGTTTTTCCACTTCCCAGGAAGCCAGTGATCACAGTTACAGGTATCTTGTGCATAGGTTTATAGTATTTGAATATAAGACTAATTAGGATTTACTACAAATTGAGATTAAATGTGCCGCAGAGAAAATACTAAAACCCAATGCGGTGCTACGCCCTGCGACCCTTTTTGGGCTGAGTTTAATAGAAAATTGCTGTAACTAGCTAAGTTTGCCAGATTTACTCAAATCGGTGGCAATGCTCTTAGATATCCAGTGCCAACCTACTTTCAATTGGTGCTTGAGTGTAGGCATTCTCAAAAGATAGGCTGCTCTGCGGATTAGATTTACTGGCATTCCACTAAAGGAAAGATTACCAATGGTTGACATGGTAGCTTCGCCAATCCCCAAACTGACAAATTCGCCCAAGGGTAAATATGCGAAAGGTTTGAGTTGCTGTTGGTGCAAACTTGCCCAGATATTCCACGCACAGTATTGAGATTGCTGGAAGGCAGATTGAGCCGTAGCTGGAACCAATTGACCTCTTTGATCGTAACATTCAGCCAAATCACCCAAAGCGAACAAATTAGGATGATCTTTAACTTGCAATGACGATTCTACTTGAATGCGTTTACCACTATGGGGAACTGGAAGGCGCTGTACTAATTGGGTATAGCTGTTTCCTATAGTCCACAGCACAAGATCTATTGGTAAGCGATCGCTACCATTGAGATATTCCAACTCAATTTGGTTAGGTTCAACCTTAGTTACCTTGGTGGAAAGATCACACCAAACCCCTCTAGCTTCTAATGCTTGCTCGGCAGCTAGTCGATTACCCTTGGGAGAACTGGAGAGAATTTGAGAATTACGATCTATTAACCTCACTCTTGCCTTAGCTTGGAGCCGATCGCTAATTTTGCAGGCAAGCTCTACGCCGCTGGCCCCACCACCCACAATACAGACGCGA
>JBBRVV010000020.1:0-12609 GCA_038246525.1 Pseudanabaenales cyanobacterium | reverse complement strand
TACGCTGTTCAGTAGTCAATTCGGCTGAAATATTTTTCTTCATTAAATCAACGCTATTCTTAATCTTCTTCTTTTGATCTGAAGTGAGTTTCAGCTTTTCTGGCAAACTCATCGAGCGCTCATCAGCTGTACCAGTGGTAGACTCAGTTTTAGTCATGGTCGAGCTACCAGCAGTCGAGTTTGTGGTACCAGACTGAGCCAGAGCAGGATAGCCAGTAGCTAGAATCGCAGTTAATAGAGAAAGAGAAGAAAGAAGCTTTAGCATGAATAATTAATTCCAATGTTACGTTTCGCTCTGACGCAACCAAAAGATTGCAAGTTCCTTATATTTTCCCTGCATTTTAAATTGGTTGCCTTTGTGCTTGGTGATAAATTTTTGTTAATGATAGATTTCACTCATACAACTTTCTACGGTTAATCGAGGTAGACGATGCTTGAAACCACAGAGAATCTCCCAGGGAATAGTGCCCAAACGGGTCGCCCAATCCATCGCCGTAATTCCAGGTAATTTACCCAAGAATGTAACCATGTCTCCTACTTGAGCTTTGATACCCGTCACATCTATCATGCACTGATCCATCGTAATTGTACCTACTTGGTTGACCAAGCGATCGCTCACCAAAACCTGAATCTGATTAGAAAGTAATCGGGGTACCCCATCCGCATAGCCAATCCCCACCGTGGCAATCTGCATCGGCCGATCGCTAATAAAGGAATGTCCATAACTAATTCCAGTTCCCGCAGTCACCTGTTTAAGCTGCACAATTCTAGCTTTTACCTGCATTACTGGTTGTAAGTTTATTTTGTGACTCAAATGCACTGCTGGGCAGAAGCCATGCAAACCTAATCCCACTCGTACCATGTCGTAATGCAAGTTTGGATCGCTAAGCATTCCTGCTGTATTGCAAAGATGCAACGATGGCACTTGAATTTGCGATCGCACCCACTCAAACCGACGCTGTTGCTCATACATAAAACTAGAATCTAGTTCATCGGCGGTTGCCAAATGGGAGTAGACGCTGCGAATTTCCA
This sequence comes from Pseudanabaenales cyanobacterium, assembly GCA_038246525.1. Classification (GTDB taxonomy): domain Bacteria; phylum Cyanobacteriota; class Cyanobacteriia; order Pseudanabaenales; family Pseudanabaenaceae; genus JANRLH01. The sequence goes on along the minus strand of JBBRVV010000020.1, from coordinate 11,577 downwards.
GATAGGGTAAGCTCTGCACTAATTGCACAAATGGAATTGCTTCACGCCAATCTACGCCCAATCTAGTCATGCCTGTATCTATTTTGAGATGAACAGGCAAGGCTACGCCTAATTCACTAGCGACACGATGGAAATTTAATGCCTGCTCTGAACTGCATAGGGTGGGATGTAATCGATTTTCAGCGATCGCTTTTCCTTCTTCTCGGCTATTTGTCGCCCCTAAAATCAAAATCGGCGCAGTAATGCCAGCACTACGAAGTTGAATTCCCTCTGGAATCGTTGCCACACCTAACCAACTAGCACCTGCAGATAGAGCTGCCTGTCCCACTCCCACCGCTCCATGTCCATAGGCATCCGCCTTGACGATCGCCATTAGCGCCGTAGTAGGTGATAGAAGTTTTTTTAGTTCTCTTACATTGGCTTGTACTGCCCCCAGATCGATTTCTACCCAAGCGCGGTGATTCTGCTTCAGCATTTATCCAAAATATTTATAGAATTGGTTGAAGAATTTAGCGACAAAGTTAATTAATTGTAAAGTTTAGTTACAGTTTTTAGGCTGGGGCAAGAATTTTAAGCCTTAAATATTGTAAATTTTTGTAACTTTATTTGATTAAGAAATATTAAGCCTTGGCGTTCCTGTGGAAAACCTGTGGAAAACTCCGCTTTTTTTGGGGATAACTTTAGCTTAACTGTGGAAAACTTTAGCTTAACTGTGGAAAACTTTGACTAGGTATAAATACCCTGTGGAAAACTACCCTACTTATCCACAGGTTTTTCCACAGGCTAAAAAGCTGAAAACCCTGATTAAGATTGAACTTTTGAAAGTTTTCCACATTTTCCACAGCCCCTACTACTACTACCATGATCTTTTTAAAAAATTAATAGAAGAATTAGATCAAGCTAAAAAAATTAAAAAAGAACGAGTTTGCTCTTCGATTTTCCCAGGGTGCTAGTATTGCCACTGAAGATTGATTTTAGATTTTTCAAATATTTCCACCAGCATTTCCCAGTAGCCATGAAATTTGTCTGCCCCCAAAATCAACTCACCACGGGTTTGACTCAAGTTAAAAGTGCGGTGGCAACCCGCCCAAGCCATGCTGTTTTGGCAAATATTTTATTTCTAGCTGATGCAGCTACCCAAACTCTTCACCTCACCGCCTTTGACCTAAGTTTGGGGATTCAAATTTCTTTGCCTGCTCAAGTTTTAGAAGCTGGCGCGATTACTCTACCTGCCCGCCTGTTGGGAGATATTGTGACCAAGCTACCCAACGAAGATGTAACCCTTGAAGTGGAAGAGGGGGAGACCTTGGCAGCGATCGCTTGTGGTTCAGGAAAATATCAAATTCATGGCTTGCCTGTTGCTGACTTCCCCGAATTGCCCCAAATAGACGAAGATAACCAGATTATTTATCTACCTGTGGATAACTTGTTGGAGGGCTTGAATGGTTCTCTGTTTGCCGCTTCTACGGATGAGAGTAAGCGGATTCTTACAGGCGTGCATTTGACTGTTGGCTCCCAAAGTTTAGAATTTGCGGCGACAGATGGACATCGCTTGTCGGTGGTGGAAACGCTATTAGCGGACAGCGAAGAACTAAAACCTGAATCTAAGCTGGCTGTGACTATTCCCTCTCGCACTTTGAGAGAATTGGAGAGAATGCTGAATCATCACAAGGAATTGGCGATCGCCGTGAAGTTTGATGCTAGTCAGATGATTTTTGAAGGAACGGATCAGAAGCTTACTTCTCGATTACTAGATGGTTCTTATCCCAACTACCGTCAACTTTTACCAAAACAGTTTGAACGTCAAATTACATTGGAAAGAAAACTCTTTATTTCAGCTTTAGAACGAGTTGCAGTTTTAGCTGATCAGAAAAATAATATTGTTAAAATCTCTATCGATCCAACAAATCAAGAAATTTCTTTGGCGGTTGATGCGCCAGAAGTCGCCACAGGTAGAGAATCGCTTCCTGCTCAAGTATCGGGCGAGAAATTGGAAATTGCCTTTAATGTGAAATATCTGTTGGAAGGTCTAAAAGCTTTGCCTAGTAGTGATATCCATTTGCAGCTAAATAGTGCTACCAGTCCTGCGGTAATTGTGCCGATTGGTGCAGGGAAAATGAGTTATTTGATTATGCCTGTGCAGATTAGAAGTTAGCTTTGTGAAGTAGATTTTAATGTTCTACTTTCCATTTGTATTTGGCTAAAGAAACTTTACTACTTTGATCAAATTCAATTCCTTCTGCTTCAAGTAGCGATCGCTGTAAATAGTCTGCTCCTCTTCGCAAAGGAGAATGGGAAATCTCACCTTTCGCATTAATTACCCGATGCCAAGGCACAGGCGAAGTTGGCACATCAACTTGAAACAGCGCATAGCCAACCAATCTAGCTTTACCTGCTAAGCCGCAAAGTTCGGCAATCTGTCCATAGGTGGCTACCTTGCCTGAAGGTATTTGAGAAACCACTTCATAAATGCGGGTATAGCTATTCACTAAGTTATTATCAGATCTATGGATGGGGAAATAAAAAATGATTGACGTTGGGATTAATTTTACCTAATTTTAATCTTTTAAAATGCGCTAAAGTCCTTTGCGGTTCTATTCCATGCTACTTTAAGCCTCCTTAATTCAATTGTACTTATCTGAATAAATTTGAGGAGATAAAGTTAAAAACTTAAAGTAAAAATAAATTAAATTTTGAGATGCGAATAATCCGGAGGTATATAATTTGGTAGGCTTTAAATCTGCATGGTAATTAAGGGTAAATATGATAGAGAAAATTAAAGCGATTCAAGATTTAGTCCAGCATCTAGATGCGATTCAACACATTGCTCAGGCTGGTTATTGGCTTAGCACCGACGAAATTTGTAGCTTGCTTAATTTTGATCTAGCAATGTTACCAATTCTGAAGGAAAAAGAACTAGGCTTTAGCTTTATTTGGCGTAACTTTGTAATTACTTACGTTAGTCTACAAGGGAATTCTCAATGTTGGCAATTACAGCCTCAATCTGCGCTCTTGAATACATCTCAGACAAATATATCCCAACCCAGTATACCAACTCCAGTTTCACAGGCTAAACAGCCTCAAGTTGAGTTACCAAGCCCAATTTTACCCTCTACTTGTTTACAAATCGAAGATTTTTTAACCCCAAAACTTTGGCAAGAGATTTATAAATACGCTTTAGCCCGTGAGCAAGATTTTATTTCCACCTCTACTTCTACCGAGGCAACTGACTATCGGCGATCGCTATTTTTACCTTATTTCCCAGAATTTTTTGATTTAATGGTGGGTAAGGTACGGGAAATCATGCCCGAAGTGCAAAAACATTTACATTTAGATGCGTTTGAAGTTGAGAATGTGGAAGCGCAATTAACTACCCATAATGATGGTAATTTCTACAAAATCCACAATGATAATGGAAGTAGTGACACCGCAAATCGTGAACTTACCTATGTTTACTACTTCTATCGTGAGCCAAAGCCCTTCAGTGGTGGGGAATTGGTAATTTATGATAGCAAGATTGAGAACAATTTCTATGTGGCTGCCGAATCTAAACAAGCAATTCAACCGCTAAATAACAGTATTGTCTTCTTTCTTAGCCGCTATATGCACGAAGTTTTGCCTGTATCCTGCCCGACTCAAAGCTTCGTGGATGGGAGGTTTACGGTGAATGGTTGGGTAAGGAGAAAGAGATAGTTAATATTTGGTAAGAGTCACTTATAATTAATTGTGCCAGATTAAGCCCCAGATGTAGTTATGGTCATTGCTCCCGTTATCAATCAGGTAAAGCCCGTATCGTCTGAAATATCTCCAGATATTGCTCAGTCAAATAACCCAACTTTTGTCACTTTAGATGAATATCGAGCGATCGCCGAAACCGCCGAAGAACATCTCGAATACCGTAATGGAGAAATTTTTACTATGTCTGGAGGCTCACATCCCCATAGCCGCATTGCGGTAAATATGATCGCTTTTCTTAGTATTAGCCTGCGTGATACCAATTTTGAAGTTTGTAACGGCGATATGCGGATCTGGATTCCAGAATTTAAATGTGGTACCTATGCAGATCTACTGGTGATTAATGGTGAGCCAGAGTTCAATGGCACGCGCACTGATGAGATTCTCAACCCTCTATTAATTGTGGAAGTCTTATCCCCATCTACAGAAGGCTATGACCGCGGTGATAAATTCCGTAAATATCGCTCTATTCATAGCCTAGGAGAATATCTACTGATCAGCCAATCGGAGCCATATATTGAGCATTATTTTAAGTCTGATGTCAAGCCTGAGAATGGTGATACTTGGCAATTTCAAATCCGCGATCGCCTAGATCAAAAAATCACATTGCCTAGCCTTAATATCGAAGTTCCCCTTGCTGAAATCTATCGTCGCATTACGATCAAATCAGACGACTAGAAGCAGATTCAATTACCTTCGCGACAATTTCGGCGATCGCTTGATAAACCTGGGCTAATTCAGATTCGGTAATGCAGTATGGAGGCATCAGATAAATAGTATTACCTAGAGGTCGGATTAGATAGCCTGCCGCTAAAAATTCAGCTTTGAGAATGGGGGCGATGCTATTAAAGTAGTTATTTGCGTCTTCTGATTGATTAGTGCTTACTTCCATAGCCGCGATCGTGCCACAGGTGCGGAAGTTTCTCAAGTTTGGTTGATCTTGAAGGAATTTTTGAAAATACTTTCGATGTAAAGCTTCGATTATTTGGTAAACATTAGGATTCGCTTCAAGTAACTTTAAAGAAGCTAAGCCAGTCGCACAGGCAAGCGGATTTCCAGTAAAGGAATGTCCATGATAAAAGGCTAAAGTAGCATCATCGCTATAAAAAGCTTGATAGATTTTTTCAGTGGCTACTGTAACTGAGAGAGGCATACAACCGCCTGATAATCCCTTAGAGAGACAAATTAAGTCTGGCTGAGTCTGAGATTTGAGGCAAGCGAATAGTTCACCCGTGCGTCCAAATCCGGTCATCACTTCATCGTAGATTAACAAAGTATTGTAAGTGCGTGCAAGTTCAGCTAATTTCTGCAAGAAGATTGGGCGACACATTCGCATTCCTGCGGCTCCCTGCACTAGTGGCTCAATCACAATTGCTGCATGGATTTGCTGAGTCAAGAGCATTTCTATTTGCTGGAGCGATTCTTTTTCTTTGGCTTCGATGTCATATTCTTGAGTAGCGTTCTCTCCAGAAATTGCAGGATAGGGAACAGTATCGGTTTTGAACAGAAGTGGTTGGAATCTTTGCCACCAAGTGGAAGTCCGAGCGATCGCCATTGCGCCAAAAGTATCACCGTGATAACCTCCTTCAAACCCAATAAATCCAGTGCGTTCAGGTTTACCAAGATTTTGCCAATACTGGTAAGCGATTTTGATAGCTACTTCCACGGAGGTTGAGCCATTATCGGAAAAGAAAACTCGGCTAAAATTTTGCGGTAAATGGGTAAGTAGTTTAGTAGCCAATTGTTCGGCGGGTGCATGGGTAAATCCTGCGAAAATCACCTGTTCTAGCTGCTGTGCCTGCTCGTAAAGCGCCTCGGCTAAAACTGGATGTCCATGTCCATGAATTGTCACCCACCAACTGGAGATGCAGTCCATAATTTTGCGCCCATCCGCAAGTTCTAGCCAAATTCCACTTCCCTTCACTACTAATGGCGGAACAGCCGCAGTTTTCATTTGCGTAAATGGATGCCAAATGGGAGATTCGTTCATTTCGGGACTTCTAAGTTTAAAGTTATTGTATATCCTAAATTCTAGCTGAAGTAGATATAATGTCTGAGGATTTCTGGAGATTTTTAGTAAAAAAGTATGCCTCTTAAAGCGGTTAAATCTGCAAAATCAGCTTGGGAAATGATTTTGACCTTTTTAGCGATCGCTTTTATCAGTTTATTTTTCCTATTACCCAAAATTGTTTAAAATCCATTACGGGGCTGCGCCCCAAACCAGCTAATTACAATGTTTCGTTTATTTTTGCATAAGTCCTTAAATATGATCACAACATGAGAAATAGTCATAGAGGCTTCACTGGTTCCCAAACTTGGTATTTGGCTTGGAGTTTGTCTGGAATAGATATTTCCCTAGAAACCTCAGCTTGGCATGAAGAGAAAATCGCTTTTTTTTGTCCTCAATCTGCTGATTTAAGTACCTTTCTACAATTCAGTCCCAATCAAAGATTTGTAATTATGGGAGAAGTCTGGCTAAGCGATCGCGTTCAATTATGCTCTCAATTAATTCACAATCAAGCTTTTACCTCTGACTTAGAATTAGTCGCCGCAGTCTGGGAACATTTGGGAATAGATACTTTTAGTAAATTAGTGGGAGTATTCAGCTTAGCTGTTTGGGATCGTCAGGAACAAAAATTATGGTTGGGACGCGATCGCGTAGGTGCAAGAACGCTCTATTTCACTACAAATGGCAAGACTCGCTGGATCGCTCCAAGTTTGAGAAGCTTAAATCCCTATCATTCTCAAGAGCTTAATTTAGTCGCTTTGCGAGATTATCTTTGTTGTGCCTTTGTACCTGGTACTCAAACCCTCTGGCAAGCTGTACAAGAACTGCGACCCGCCGAGATTATCACTTTTCCTGGTGGAGAAAGACAAATCTATTGGCAACTTATTGAACAATTTTCCGAAGAAAGTGAGAAAATAAGCGAAAAATCTCTAGCCTGGTATGGTCAAAATCTGCGATCGCTTTTAGATCAAGTAGTTAAGGATGCTCTACCTGTTGAAGGAGCCAACAGCGAACCTGTCGGCGTTTTTTTGTCTGGGGGATTAGATTCCAGTGCCATAACTGCCTTAGCTGCCAAGTTCCATCAGGCTCCTGTACATACCTATTCCATTCACTTTGGAGCAGATTGTGCGAATGAGTTGGAATTCTCCAGCTTAGTAGCAAATCACTGTGACACGAACCATCACATTCTAGAAATTAGCTTCCGTCAACTGTGGGAGAGATTGCCCGAAACCATGACTTACTTGGACGATCCAATTGGTGACCCTTTGACTGTACCGAATTTATTGCTGGGGCAATTTGCCAAAAAATCGGTTGAGATTATTCTGAATGGTGAAGGTGGCGATCCTTGTTTTGGCGGGCCAAAAAATCAACCAATGTTGTTAAATCAGTTATATGGATCTAGTCAACCAAATCCGCTTCAGGCTTACCTATTGGCATTCCAGAAATGTGCTGCCGACCTGCCTCAATTGCTTAAATCCGAAGTTTGGCAACAAGTAGAGCATCAACCCTATGTGTTTTCAGAAGATCTAGCATCCCAAGTAAGTTATTTGAATCGCTTAATGTCACTAAATATCAAATATAAAGGTGCAGATCAGATTTTAACCAAAGTGAATAATTTAACTAAAGCCGCAGAAATAGAAGGGCGATCGCCATTATTTGATCAAAGAATTGTGGCATTAAGTATGCAGATTCCGCCAGAATATAAACTATCGGGTGTAACCGAAAAAGCAGTATTGAAGCAAGCTGTTCTAGATTTATTGCCAGAGCGAATTATTGATCGTCCAAAAAGTGGGATGATGGTGCCTGTGCAATTGGGATTTCATCAACATTGGCAGCGTGAAGCAAGAACATTATTACTCAGTCCTAACGCGGCGATCGCGCCTTATCTCAATCAGTCTCTAATTCGCAATTGGCTTGACTATCGTGGTGATACTTGGCGTAGGTACGGCGTGAAGCTGTGGCTGCTGACTAGCCTAGAAATTTGGCTACAAGTGAATCAGAAATAATTATAATTCTAGGGTTTAGTTAAAATATCTGTATAATTAACGGTGTGAGATTCTTTGAAGATTTCTGGATTTAGTCAATTTAGAATTTTATAGAAGAAAAGTTTTTACCGAAAAATTTACCAGCTTGGGATTAGTAATGGCTATGAATTTCGCGCGATCAATCACTCGGCTGATCAAAACTGGTTCTGCACAAGCTTCTCTATTCGATCTAGTGCTTTTGGTTTGTGCCGATCATAGTAGCTGTGAGTTACAAGCTATTTACATTAGCAGCCCTACTAACTTAAATTCCAATTTGGCTGCTAGTTTGAGCAATTTGGTGCTATCTCTGGCTGAAGAATTTATTTTAATTCAAGATCAGAATAATCCTTTAGGTATTTTGACCGAAATCGACTTACTGCGAGGCATAGCTAAACAATTATCAACTAAAGAAAGTTTAGCTAAAGAAAGTTCGGCAGCTGAGGAAAATTCTAGTTTAAATTCGCAAACATTTTTAACATCACAAGATCTTTTAAATGCTCAGACCAAAGTAATATATCAACAATTTACGCGATCGCTCACTCCAATTGCTGCCCTTGGGATTTATCAACAAACTCAAACTGAGTATTTTATTCTTCAAGAATCAGAACCAATTCTCGAACAAGAAGCTGAACAAGAATCAGGTCAAATATCTAAACAACTTCAAGCGCAAGTATATTGCCTAACTGATATTTTGCAAGAACTTCAGCAATCTGCCATGCTAAAAAAACATTCAGTATCGGATGTGATGGAGCCTGAAATTATCGCCCTAAGCAAGGATGTGAATGTAAGAGAAGTGGTAGATTATATGCTGAGCCAGCAGAAACCCTATGCGGTGATCAAATCCTCACAGCCAAAATCCTCAGATCATTTACTTTCAGACGATGCCCAAAGTGATTCTAAATTCATAATAATCACTTGTCTAGAAGTCCTGCAACTATGGCTCTCCCACCACCAAAACCCAGAATTTGGCGACACTCCTCTAAGTAGTCTTATCTCTTTCAATCATGCTCGATTTTTTTATGGCATAGAACTCCAAGAAAGCCTTTGGTCAACCTTACGACAGATGCAAAAACTGCAAGTTAATCATTTACTGGTAATCGAGCGATCGCTACTGAATCAAACCGAAAAGCTAGTGGGAGTAATTTCTTTAAAGAATTTGTGTAAAATCTTTACCCTAGAATCGATGTATGGCGAAATTGAATCCCTGGAACAAAATCTTAACCTAGCCTTGACCCAGAAGGCGGAACTGCTGCTGAACTGTATAGATCGGGTGGGTAGCAATAATCTAATGGGTGATGATTTTTCCCAGTTGCAAATAGAGCAAGAATATAAGGTTGCGCTTGCCACTTTAATGATTCGACAGTCATTTTCGTTAGAAGAAATTCTGGAAACCACGGTGGCTGAGGTATCGAATTGGCTCCAAGCTGATCGCGTACTGCTCTATCAATTTTTGCCAAATGGCACTGAGCAGATTGTGGCGGAAGCGGTTCTCCAGCCCCACTTATCGCTAATCAATCAGCCTCTGGCTCGATCATTTTTAGAATCCTGTTGGTTGGAATTTTATGATCGTGGCATTGCTAGGGTAATTAATGATCTCGATAATTCCCCTGATACTTTAGAGCCAATTTCAGAGCGCGATCGCCAATTTTTACTTCAGCTTGGGGTCAAATCTAGTTTAGTTGCGGCAATCCCCCAGGGCAAAAGACTTTGGGGCTTACTGGTGATTCATCAATGTTCTATGCCTCGCCAATGGCATACAGCCGAAATCGAATTTATTGAGCGTCTAGCTCCCAGGTTAAGTATCAACTTCCATCAGGCGATACTTTTAGCCAATTCCCTGACCGAGTTTGATGAACGTCGTGAAGTCGAGCGCAAGCTGCTACACAATGCCCTACATGATCCATTGACGGATTTGCCTAACCGAATTTTGGTATTAGAACGACTAGAGTTTTTGTCTAAGCAATCTGTCACAAATTTTGCTTTACTGTTATTTGATCTAAATCGCTTTAAGTTGATTAACGATGGACTGGGGCATTTAACTGGCGATCGCGTGTTGCAGGAACTAGTGCTTAGACTCAGCCAAATTATTGGCACAAGTATGTTAGCGCGGATTGGCGGCGATGAGTTTGTGATTTTGCTAGAAAATCTGACTGCCGAAAATCAGGTGATTCAGATGATCGAAGAGTTGCAAGCCTTGCTCCAGCAGCCATTTAATTTGACCGATCAAGCTGCCAATCTGGATACCGATCTAGATACCGAGCAGGGGCTAAGCCATAACGTTGTGCTATCTGCCAGCGTGGGCGTAGTTTTGGGTGGGAGTTTTTCAAACAATCCTGCCGAAATCCTGCGCGATGCCGATGCAGCCATGCGATTTGCCAAGCGCCAGCTCCGACCCTATGCCTTTTTCGCCGAACCAATGCGCCAAGAGGTACTCCTGCGATTACAGCTAGAGAACGATCTACGTCAAGCATTGAAACAACAGGATTTTAGTCTACAATATCAGCCGATTATCGATCCTAGTTTGGACAAAATTGTCGGTTTTGAAGCCTTGTTGCGCTGGACGCATTTACAAAGAGGTGTAGTTTATCCCCAGGATTTTATTCCGATCATTGAGGAAACAGGCTTGATCGTGCCAATTGGCGCTTGGGTACTCCAGACTGCCTGTGAGCAGATGCGGCAATGGCAACAGTACTTTCCCCATCAACTACCTTTAACAATTAGTGTGAATGTCTCAAATGTGCAGGTAGAACAGCCAGGCTTCGTTGATCTTGTGCAGCAGGTTCTGATCGATACTGGTCTACCGCCTTCGAGTTTGCATTTGGAAATTACCGAAAGTGTGCTAATGCAGAACATTACCCAAACCCATCAAAAGCTAGAAACTCTGCGATCGCTTGGGGTTGAAATACATATTGATGATTTTGGCACGGGTTACTCTTCGTTTAGCTACTTACAAAATCTGCCAGTAGATGGTTTAAAGATTGATCGCAGTTTTATGATTCGGATTACTGAAGATGACAGTAGCCGCCAGATTGTGCAGGCAATCATCAATTTGGCTCAAGGATTAGGCAAAAGTATTGTGGCGGAAGGGATTGAAACCGAAGCACAACTCCGATGTTTTATGGCAATGGCCGAAGAAGGAGTGCAGGGATATTATTTCTCTAAGCCTGTAACGCCCGAGGCTGCGGCTAAATTGATCGAAGAAGGTTTACCAGAAAAGATGAAGAAAGCCTCAAGAGACTCTTAACAAACCGCCAAAAAACACTAAAAAAACATTCGGGCGATAACGCATAATGGTAAAGATTATCTTTTATGCCGCGATCGCATGACCTCAGCAACCCTAAACTCGCCAGCGCCAAATTCTCAAACCCCTAATTCTGAAGCCCCTGATCTTGAAGTTCAGATAAATCAGTCCCTTTCGCCCAATCAACAACTTTTTCCACTCACGACTAAAACCAACTTTGATCATCTCCAAATTGGTGGCTGCGATGTGATGGAGTTAGTCAAGCAGTATGGTTCTCCCCTCTATATTCTGGATGAAGTTTCCCTGAGACAGGCTTGCCAGCAGTATCGCCAGGCTTTTGCTGATTACTATGATGGTGAGTATCAGGTTTTATATGCTTCTAAGGCTTGGAGTTGTCTAGCGGTTTGTGCGATCGTCGGCTCTGAGGGACTAGGAATTGATGTGGTATCTGGGGGCGAATTATTTACCGCGATCACTGCTGGTATTCCTGCTAATTCTCTCTATCTGCATGGCAATAATAAATCAATCGAAGAATTGGAATATGCGATCGCCTCAGATGTCACCGTAGT
>JBBRVV010000019.1:0-12682 GCA_038246525.1 Pseudanabaenales cyanobacterium | reverse complement strand
TGTATTGGACTTTTTCTGCCAAGCTTTGATCGATCCGTCTTCTCTTTCCCTCATTCCCATTCTCACCTGATTGCTTACCTTTTGTTTCATCTGACTTCAAAGGCTACCATGTTGATATTGGCGCTAAGTAAACTGGAAAAATTATGGCAGAGGATGATAAAGGAGTTTCAGGATTTAAGTTTGCGGGGCTTGAATCTCTAGTAAATGAAGTGCAACAACTTCTGAGCTTTGAGCAATTAGTAAATCTGGCAGAAAAATTGGAGCAAAATCCTGGTCAATTTCAAGCGCAGGTATCTACTCAAGTAACTAGGCGATCGCTCACCAATATTCCCCGCCGAAGTAGCATTCCCGATCCTCCTAGTCCATATTCGCCTAAATCTAGCTCCGAGCCAGCAAAGCCAGAATTTATTGTTACGCCGCCACCTGTTTCTGATAGTTCAGCTACGCCCCAGCCGATTTCCCAGCTAGTAGGTGGTTTGGAGTCGGTGTTAGCGCAACTAAGAGACTTGGTTGAGATTCCGCTCAAGCGTCCAGATATTTTAGAAAAATTAGGATTAGAACCCCCCAAAGGCGTATTGCTAGTCGGCGCTCCAGGCACAGGTAAAACTTTGACCGCGCGATCGCTTGCCCAAACTCTCGGTGTAAATTATCTAGCTGTAGTTGCCCCCGAACTGATCGGTAAATATTATGGCGAGGCAGAAGCAAGACTGAGAGAATTGTTTGAAAAAGCAGCACAATCTGCGCCTTGTTTGATTTTTATTGATGAAATTGATGCTTTAGTTCCCAACCGCGCCAAAGTGGAAGGTGAAGTGGAAAAGCGGCTAGTGGCTCAGTTATTGGGCTTAATGGATGGCTTTGCTGCCAGTAAAGGAGTGATTGTGTTAGCCGCTACCAACCGACCAGATGCCCTCGATCCAGCCCTGCGTCGTCCTGGCAGATTTGACCGTGAGATCCTCTTCCCTGTGCCCAATCGCCAAGCTAGGCGAGAAATTTTAGCGATTCATACCGCCTCCATGCCTTTGGTTAAGGTGGATTTGGACGCGATCGCTGATCAGGCTCATGGCTTTGTAGGCGCAGATCTTAAAGGATTATGCCAAACCGCAGCCTTTCAAGCGCTCAAGTCCCAAGTGACAGATTTAACTCAAGTACCAGAAAACCTGCAAGTTACCCAAGCAGATTTTGAATTTGCCTTGCAACAAGTTAAACCTGCCGTATTGCGATCGCTGGTAATTCAGTCTCCCCAGGTTTTATGGTCTGAAATTGGTGGACTTGACTCAGTCAAGCAAAATTTACAGGAAGCGATCGCTGGTGCAATGCTCAATCCTGAACTATATCTCCATACTGGCGCTCAAGCTGCTAAGGGGATTTTATTATGCGGCGCACCAGGCACAGGTAAGACTTTACTAGCAAAGGCAGTAGCAACGGAAGCAAAGGCAAATTTTATTGCGGTCAATGGTGCAGAACTTCTGAGCAAATGGGTGGGTGAATCGGAACTGGCGATCCGTCAACTCTTTGCCCAAGCGCGGCAGGCTTCTCCCTGTGTGGTTTTTATTGATGAAATTGATACTTTGGCTCCTGCTAGGGGAACCTATGGTAGCGATCAAGGCGTAAGCGATCGCGTAATTGGGCAGTTACTGACTGAGATTGATGGCATTAGAGTTAATCAAAATCTAATTGTGATCGCTGCTACTAACCGCAAAGAAAGTATAGATCCTGCCTTGATTCGGTCGGGTCGGATCGAGTTGCATATCCATCTGGACTTACCAGATCGATCTAGTCGCCGTGCCATTTTAGCTGTGCATAATCGCGATCGCCCCTTAGATGCTGCCTTAGACCTAGACTACTGGGCAGACCAAACCGAGAATTTTAGTGGTGCAGATCTAGCATTTTTAAGCAACCGTGCCGCTATTTTTGCGATTCGCCGCCATCAGTTAGAAGTTGACAAAGCGATCGCTGACCTACGCATTAATCAATCTGACTTTGAGCAAGCCCTGCAAGAAATGCAAATAAAAACTTATAGTTAGTTTGAACTTTTTTAATTAAAGTGTGTCCACTAGCTTTTATAAACTCTAACTCTAGGGAACAATTGGGAAACTTGTTATGGCTATTTTTTTGGGAACGAACAGTTCAGATTTCTTATTTGGCAATGACTCTGCCGAGGATTTTCGCGGTTTAGAAGGAAATGACACAGTTATTGGCTTGGGTGGCGATGACACCGTTTATGGCAATCTTGGCAATGATTTTGTTAGCGGTAACCTAGGCAGCGATCAGGTATTCGGCGGGCAGGGCGACGATACCATAGTCGGTGGACAGGGTAACGATACCCTGAACGGCAATATTGGCAATGATTTGGTAAATGGTAACCTAGGTGATGATCTAGTTTTTGGTGGACAGGGCAACGATACGGCGCGCGGTGGACAAGGGAATGACTTAGTAAGTGGTGATGTAGGAAACGATTTACTCTACGGCGATGTTGGGAATGACACGCTCACAGGGGGTGAAGGTTTTGACGCATTTGTAATCGACAGCCGAGACAATCGCGTAGCCGTAATTACCGACTTTGTACCCAACCAAGACTTTATCGCCCTTGATGGTGATCTTCAGCCTCCAGGCAGCACCACTAGTACTTCAGTCATACTCACTAGCGCGGGTACAAATACTAATATCTTGGTAGGCGATCGCGTGATTGCAATATTGCTAAATGTCAGTTCCAGCACGATTAGCAGCAGTAATTTTACCCGTACTCTTATTTCTCCCACAGTTGCACCTACGACAACCACCATTGGTAATGCAATCTCTGGCACAAGTGGCAACGACACGATTACCGATATCTCCTCTAGCGGGGTAATTGGTAATCCTCAAAATATTTCTACTAGCCTAAATGACACCATCGACGGTAGTGGCGGTAATGATTTAATTTCAGGCTTAGCTGGTAATGACAGCATTCAAGGTGGCTCAGGCAATGACACACTGATTGGCGGTTTAGGCAATGACAATCTATTAGGCGGTGCTGGCAGCGATGTCTTTATTTGGAACAATGGTGACGGCAGCGATACGATTGATGGTGGCGAGGACAACGATCAATTGACTGTAAATCTCTCGACCGATGCAGATCAATTAGCGATCGCGCCCCAAGCTAATCAAATAATTATTAGCCGCACTAACCTCACCCCTTTCAGCTTAAATTTAACCTCCGTAGAGCAAGTCTTTATCAATAGTGGCAGTGGTAATGACCTGATCAATGGTGGCACCAGTCCCGTCAATGTCTCTCTCTCCCTCAATGGCGATACGGGCAACGACACGCTAATTGGCGGTTTAGGTAATGATCTGCTAACAGGTGGCGATGGTAGCGATCTATTTGTAATTGGTCGTGGCACTGGAGCAGATACGATTATCGACTTCACCAAGGGCAGCGATTTAATTGGCTTGGGTGGAGGATTGAGTATCAACGATCTAATTATTGCTACTACTACCAGCAACATCACCACAATTACTACAAGTGGCACAGTGATTGCCACCCTTTTGGGCGTGACAGCCAGTAATCTCGCTAGTTCAGACTTTATTCAATCCAATATTCCAGCGCTGCCGACTGCTGGGTCAGGCACTTTTGCTTTTAGTGCCTCTACTTTTAGCTTGAATGAAAATGGCACAGCCGTAAATGCAATTACCGTAAATCGTACAGGTAGCGCCACTGGCTCTGCGAGTGTTTTGATTACGCTGATTGATGGCACAGCTACGGGAGGAATTCCACCAATAGCTTTTCCTACCGACTTTAACAACACTTCGATCACCCTGGTGTTTGGCGCTGGTGAAACTACCAAAACTGTAACTGTCCCCATCCTCGATGACTCAATTGTGGAGTCAAACGAAACTCTTACTCTGCAACTCGCTCCAATAACTGTAGGCGTATTAGTTGGTGCGCAAAGTACTGCTTCGGTAACTATCATCGACAATGACACCGCCAATGCTGGAACTCTTTCCTTTAGCCGCTCTGGCTTTAGCGTGAATGAAGATGGCGTAGCCGTGAATGCGGTTATAGTTACGCGCTCTGGCAGCAGCACTGGCGGTGTAGGTGCAACTATTAATCTAGCTAATGGTACAGCTACAGGTGGCTCTACGCCTTTAGTGTTTCCAAATGATTACAGCAATGCCGCTATTAACCTTAGTTTTGCCAGTGGGGAAACCAGTAAGGTAATTACTGTGCCGATTTTGGATGATGCGATCGCTGAATCAGATGAGACCGTAAATCTTACCTTAACTAATCCGACAGGAGGAGCAAATATTGGCAGTCAGAGTAGCGCTACCTTAACTATTTTAGATAACGACTCCACCACGGTTACCATTGCGGCTACCGATGCCAATGCCGCTGAATCCAACACTGATACTGGTACTTACACTTTCAGCCGTTCAGGCTCTACCACTACGCCGCTGACGGTCAATTACCAAGTTTCTGGTACTGCTGGTGGAGCAGACTATGCAGCGCTGTTGGCTAGTATTTCTAGTGGTTCTGCTGTAACTGGTTCAATCGTTATTCCTGTCGGTTCTAGCTCAGTTACGCTCAATCTTCTGCCAATTGATGACAGTATTACCGAAGGCAATGAAACCGTAATTCTCACTCTGGCTAGTGGAGTGGGCTATAACAGCGGTTCTGCTAACTCGGCAACTGTGACTATTGGCGACAATGATGCTACTTCCAGCAGCGACCAACTCCAAGGCGGAGATGGAAATGACCTATTCAATGGCTTGGCTGGCAATGATACTCTAATTGGTTTGGCTGGCAACGACACCTTAATTGGTGGGGTTGCTAGTGATCTATTGATTGGTGGGGCTGGTAATGATCTATTTCTCTACACTGCTCCGACCGAGTTAGGCGATCAGGTAACCGATTTTGTTAGTGGTAGCGATCGCTTTGGCTTTGATATTCTTGCCTTTGGTTTTACGGGTTCTGCGGTCGGTTCAATCCCAGTCAACCGCTTCACTTCTGTAACAAGCTACAGCGATGCTTTGGCTCCCAGTGGCTCATCTTCAGCGATTATTTATGAAGCTTCTACCAAGCGCCTGTTGTTTGATCGTAACGGGACTACGGCTGGGGGACTGAGTGTGATTGCTACGCTTGATACTGGCTCTGTATCCCAGGCAGATATTTTCTTGGTGAATGCTTAGACCAAAAATTAGCTTACTTTTCTAAGCGAAATAGCCAAACCATCAAACCGATTACTGCCAGTTGAATCCCAAGGTTGGGTAATGTCTGATTGATATTGCCCTTCCCTGCCAAGATTTGCAGCATAAAGACAAAGCCACCTAAGCTAGCTGAGCCACCGAAAGCCAAGTAGATAAACTTGCGCAAACTGCGATAAGGCGCACTTGCTTCCCGTCGCAGGAACTCATATTTTTTGGGATTCATAAATTAAGGTAGGATACTCGCCATGGCTGACTGGGCACGGTAGCACATTTCATCAACCAACCGCCACATTTCCCTACCAGTATGTAAATGACGATCATCAAAATTTTGAGTAAAGTAGTTTAATTCATCCATGCCATCGCTTAAATGGTTAAGGGCGTAGTAAATATACTCTGCTACTCCTGCTGCTGATTTGGGATTGGGCAGATTATGAAATATAGTCTGAGCATATTGCAGCGATCGCCGACATTGATCTAAATAATCTTCAAAATCTTCCATTAACTGATCATCAAAAGGATCATCTGCCAACTGCTCAATTTGCAAGTCCAGATCTTCTAAAATGCCGGCGGTCATCTCTATAATTGGCTCGTAAACTTGCCTAAACCAATGATCAAATTTAAGATCTTCGTCTTGAGAGGTTTGGCGCGATCGCCGAGGCTTAGATTGAGTTTGAGCTTGGGCTGAAGAATGAGCTTGAGCTGAAGACTGGGAGCGCTGAGTATTAATCCCTAAGCTACGATCATAGTTGGCACGGCTTTGGGGATTACTCAATACTTCGTAGGCAAGATTTAAGGCAGTAATGCGCTCATGACTACCAGGGCTGGGATTACAGTCAGGATGAAACTTTTTTGCTAATTTACGGTAGGCAATTTTGATCTCAGTATGGGGCGCGCGCTGATCCACACAGAGCGTTTGATAATAATTTTTAGTAAGATTTGACTGCAACATAATCGCTATTCTAATATTTCTGCCACAAAATCGACCAGCAAAATCAGGACTAAAATATGCAGAATTGGCTGGCAAAATTGCAAGAAGAAAGACTAATTGCCTTGGTTCGGAGTAAGCAAAAAGATATTGCTTGCCAAAGTGTAATGGCGATCGCTCAAGCAGGCATAAGGTTGATTGAAATTGCTTGGAATACGCCAAATTCTGAAGAAATCATGGTGCAATTTTCCCAAGAATTAAGCGACTGTGAAATTGGTGCAGGCACAATTTTGGAACTAACTATGGCGAAGGAAGCGATCGCCTGTGGCACAAAATTTATATTTACGCCCCATATTGACCCAGAAATCATTAAGCTCTGTCAAACTGCTCAAATCCCGATTGTCTGTGGCGCGCTCACACCTACGGAAATTCTCACTGCCTGGAACTTAGGCGCAACGGCAATCAAAGTATTCCCAATTAAATGTGTCGGCGGCGCAAAATATTTGGAATGTCTGCGTTCGGTATTTCCACAAATTCCATTAATTCCAACGGGTGGAGTAAATCTGGAGAATGCTTTGGAAATGTTAAAAGCTGGGGCGATCGCTTTGGGAGTTTCCACGGCTTTGATGCCTGATCCAGAACAATATTCTGCACAATATCTAGACCAATTGGATTATGAAGAAGTGTGCGAAAGAGGAAAGAAATTAGTAGCGATCGCCAAGTCTTTTAATCAATCAAGTCTTTTGGTTAAATAGGTGGGCGTTACATCAAAGTAAGATAATTTCGCAAATTTATGAAGTATTTAGAATATATTCTCAATCTTTTTTTGCACAATCCTTAATTTATCGAATTAAATATTGAGGATAAATTGCAAGAGAATTCTGCTAAAAGTGGAGATGTCAGGTTATCGGTTCCGATCAAAGTTGCGGCTAAAGTCAGCTTCGCATTTTCGCGGCGATAGATTTGTATTTGTCCTAAAAACCGATCAACTAGCCAATATTCGCTAACGCCTTGGCAGGAATATAGCTTCAGTTTGACTAGGGTATCTCGCTTGTCTCCACTGGCTGATAGCACTTCTACCACTAATTCAGGTGCTTCAGTAAAATACCCACTTTGATCTTCGCAAGCTCTTAATCTCTCATTACTAATCCAAATCAAATCGGGAATTACATTGTCCACTTCACTGAATACAATCCCCACCGCACTGATCGGTCTTCCCAATCTAGATCTTTGAGACCAGATGCTCAATTCCCGGCAAATCAAGTCGCATATAGCCTGATGTCGCCAATTAGGTGCTCTAGTCACAAACAGTTCTCCATTGATCGTCTCATAGCGATTTGAGCTTTCGGGTAGCAACTCCAAGTCGGCGGTTGTCCAAATTTCTGGTGCAACTTCTGTAATAATCATCAAATTTCCCTTTAATTACTTGATTTTAAGCGATCGCCACAACTCATCTTCTCTAAGTCTAATACTTTCGATAATAGTTTCTCATCCATTAAGCCCCGTTCTAAAACAATCTCTCTAATTGATTTTCCCGTTGCCAGGGATTCTTTCGCTACTTCGGCACTAACTAAATAGCCAAGCTCTAAATTTAAAGCCGTAACCAGAGAGAGACTTCCTTCTGCATAAGCCAAACAGCGATCGCTATTTGCCGTAATTCCTGCTACACATTTGCGTGCGAGAGTGTCAATTGCATTACCCAAAATCTCAATACTATGCAACAAATCGTAGGCAATTAGCGGCATCATCACATTCAATTCCAATTGTCCTGCTTGGGCAGCAAGCGTAATCGCCGTATCAAAGCCAATCACCTGGAAGCAAACCATATTCGTCATTTCGGCAATTACAGGATTATATTTGCCAGGCATAATCGAAGAACCTGGTTGTACTGGTGGTAATTGAATTTCCCGCAAACCTGTTTTTGGTCCAGAATCCATTAAGCGCAAATCGTTGGCAATTTTACTCACATCTTGAGCTAAGTTACGAATTGTACCCGAAACCTGCACAAAGGGAGCCATACTCTGCATTGCCGCCATTAAATTGGGAGCAGATTGGAATTTAAATCCTGTGAAATCACTTAATCTTTCGCACACGCGATCGCGATAATCAGGATGAGTATTTAAGCCTGTTCCTGCGGCACTGCCACCGATACCTAAGACCTGCAACTCTGCTGAAGCCTGACGCAAACGCCGCACATGGTCAGAGATAATTTGGGCATAGGCTTGAAATTCATCGCCCAAACGCACGGGTACAGCATCTTGTAAGTGAGTTCGTCCAGATTTAATTATGCTTTCAAATTCTTTTGCTTTTAGGCGTAATTCTACGCTGAGACTAGCCAAAGCGGGAAATAAATAGCGTTCCAAAGCCAGTAATGCACCCAATCGAATCGCGGTGGGAATCACATCATTAGTGGATTGTCCATAGTTGACATGGTCATTGGGACTGATACGAGCATAGTTTCCTTTCGCTTCTCCTAGAATCTCTAAAGCCCGATTCGCTAATACTTCATTTACATTCATGTGGTGAGAAGTACCTGCTCCTGCCTGATAAATATCCACAATGAATTGATCGCGAAATTTCTGCTCCAAAACCTCATCACAAGCTAAAGCGATCGCCATTCCCATTTCTTGGGTGATGCAAGCCAATTCTGCATTTACCAGCGCCGTAGCTTTCTTGATCAGCATACAGGCATCCACATAAATCGGCAGGGGCTTGATTCCACTGATTGCAAAGTTAGCAGCAGCCCTAGCAGTTTGAATTCCGTAATAGGCAGACTGCGGCAAGGACATTTCCCCCATCGAGTCTTTTTCAATGCGGCAAGCGTCAGTATGTTTAGAGTTCATGTTTTTTAGAGCTTTGACTATGGGACTTAAGCAAACTGTCTTAACTTGCTAGTTTCAGGCTAAAACCAGCGTAATCAGCATATCGTGGTACAAATAGAACTTATACGAAATATAAATAAAATATTTTAGATAGGGAGTTTGTGGGCTTCGCCCCAAACTCCCATTACTAAGAGGTATCCATATTTAGCGTACGTAAGTCTTAAAGAATACTTATGTTCTGTAGATCTTAAGACTTTTTTAATAATTGAGCAAGTAGGTGATTAGGTCGCTAACCGGCTTAAGTCTAGCTTTACAGTTAGATCTGCTTTAATCCGCGCCAAAATTGAATCTCGATCAATTCCCGTCAAAATCCGATTGACCATAGCTTTTGTGCCTTCTTCGCCCCAGGTTGCGCCATTCGCTAAGTAGGTTTTAGTCACCATGCCGATCGCGTAGGTAGATACACCCGCCACCGATGCTTGAGCGATCGCTACACTCATATATGCAACCAAGCTTGCCCCACCTGTTACAGGGGCAGTGACTCCAAATAGACTTTTAAGTGAGCCTAAGCCCAAGGTAGTTACCAGATCTGCCAGGGCAATCCCGCCCATACCCAAGGCAATTTTTTGAATTAAGCCCAACGCCCCCTGATTGGTCATCGGTAATCCATAGAGATTTGAAAGAGCAATAATCATCGAAATATCAATTACAGTGGAGCTAACCACATCCAGTACGGTGATCGGGTTCAGCGCCATCGCTACTGCTTGAATCATCACCCCATTCCAGATAATTTGATTGGCACGGCGATCGCGAATAAACATCTTGCGCTCCACTACCCGCTCTTGCACCGCATCGGCAAACAGCACCGTATTCAGCGCTACTATAGCTTTGCCTTCCCGATCTAGTACCTCTAGAATGCGTAGCTTCAACTCCTCCACTTGAGGTCTACCTGCCACCATCTCCACCTCCATTGAGCCATCGGGTTGCTGCACTGCCCGCGCCACTAGCGGAGAAGCCGCCGCCAACACTACAGCTTCAGGTGAAATTAAATTTTCCAGTCGCTCACCACAGACTTTTGCGAGGATTTCCTGGCGATCGCGCTTCGAGAATTGATCAATCTTATTAAATACCAACAAAATTGGCTTACTCGCCTGCCTTAGAGCCAAAAATGCTTCATATTCGACCTGAGTAATGTCACCAGAGATCACAAACAAGATCAAATCAGACTGTTTAGCTACATTTGCGGCGATCGCGGTTCTAGTCTCACCATCCACTTCATCAATGCCTGGGGTATCAACTAACTTTACCTGCCCCTCTTGCCATAGTTCTCCCTGCTGATCTCTGGTTACACCATGCAATGCCCCAGTCTTAAAAATACTTTTACCTAGCAAGGCATTTAATACCGAAGATTTACCCCGCCCCACCATGCCAAACACGGCGATTTGAATTAGCTGTTGATCAAGCTTTTCGAGCATCTGCTCTAGCTCAGCAAGTTCTGGCTCTAAGCCACTGCGCTCCCTGGCAGTTAAGTCCAACTTTGCGATCATTTGTCGCAGTAATTTTTGGGCCTGGCGATAGTTGAGTTCCGCCTGCATCTGCTCATAATCAGTTTGGTTCAACTATTTATTCCTCTACGAATAAGAATCAAAAAATTAAAATTGGTTTTCAATATCTCTGGATTGATGTAAAACTCGCACAATTTCGATCAACTGTTCTGACCATCGATAAAAAATAATGTATGGCTTTACAGGGAAACTGCGTAGCTCCAACAAAAGTTCATTTCTACTTTTGCCCATTTCTGGAAACTTTGCCAGCATCGGAAATCTATTCAGCAATTTTGCGATTAAGGTATCGGCTGCTATTGGATCGATTTGAGCCAAGTAAATCCATATATCCTCAAGATCTTTATCTGCCTGTCGAGAAATTCTAAAGCGATTCATGGTTGCGAGATTTAATGTTTTCTAGCAACTTAGGTAGATCATCTAAACCGTATTCCGTATAGTCGCCATTTTTTAGTTGCTTAACTCCAAGCTCAACATCTTGTTTTAGGGTGGTAAGTCTTAGGCTACGAATCTCCTCCTCTGCTTTTTGGACGCGATCGCAAAGTGTCTGAAAAGCCTGAGCATCCTGAACTACTACTTCCGCCTTGCCATTGACGGTTAGGACTATTGGCGCTTGGGTAGCTCTAATGCGTTCAACAAATTCTTTGGCATTACGCTTAAAGTCTGTCAGGGAATAGATGTTTTTTAGCTCAATCATGGTTAGTAAAACATTGAATTCGGATTTAATTTGATCATAAACCATCTTTGCGTAGCCATTGGAAGGATATGAGGCTTGTTAGTTGCCCCTAACTGTATTCTTAAGAAATTCTGTATTTTTAACGGGATTTGGACTGAGTTAGCGATCGCGTTAAGATGAAATTGGAAAGACTACTTTAATTATGTAAGTCAGATCTGAGGAACTAGGCTAAAATCTTGTCGGAACTTTTTTTGTACCCAGATTTCTTACACTTTAGCTATAACTAAATCAGCCAAACTAACCATCGGACAAGATGATGAACCCTCTAACCAAACTTGCCAGCTTCGGTATCGCCTCTGCAATTATCGCCATGCCTCTTGCTGCAGCCCATGCCCTGACTGAGCCCCAAGTACTTGAGCGCCTAAATGGTGTGCCTGTATTCACAATCACAGATGACAAAGGCAATCCTCTACTTGGCTCCCTGCCAAACAAACCAGCAAATACCGCCAGTCAGCCCGACCAACTTCTCTTATTTTTCCTTGATCCTAATGATGCCCAAGGAATGTTGAACAAGATTAAGCAAAATAATCCTGACGTGGGCGGTAAAGCCAGGATTATAATTCGCTCGATGAATGATGCCTACAAGGTAATCAAGCAGAATGAATCGAATAAAAAGGTTGCTTTCCAAATCGTGCCTTCCAAAGCCAGTGTTGATTCTGCGCGCACTATCCTTACCTCCCAGGGTAAGCCCGCCGATCAGTTACCTACAGTGCCAGTATTTTTTGCTACGGGGGGCAAGGATAAAGATCAAGGACTACTGACTTTGGATCAAGAGGGCAAACAGTATGTGCCATTTTTCTTTGATCAAAAGGATCTGCAAAGCTTAATTGATCGTGCTCAAAAACAGCAGCCAGATTTAGCCAAAAATACCAAAGTTCAAGTTACCTCCTTGTTTCAGGTACTAGATTCAATGATTGCAAAAAAAGATGTCAAGGCTGCCACTGAGTCAGAGCGGTTTACCTTTGTACCTTCTCGTTCTGCTTTTGAATTCACGCTCAAAAACCAACCACAATCAGGCAAAACACCCCAGATTGCACCAGCTAAGAAGCCTAATCTGCCAGCTACTCCAAAAAAATAGCTGTATAGCCTGAGTAATTGGGAACTAGCAATGCTATAGTTAAAAATCTTTGCCCTTAAATATAGACCTGTTAGCATCCCATGACTAAACGTACTTTAGGCGGGACATCCCGCAAGAAGCGCCGCACCTCCGGTTTTCGCGCCCGCATGAAATCTGTGACTGGACGACGCGTAATTAGAACCAGAAGAAGTAGAGGTAGAGCAAAGCTAACTACCGTTTAACTTGCTTAAATATCCAAGCTATTTATTTAATTTACTTAGCAGTTTTTTAGCTTGTCATGCTACCTAAACGCTATCGGCTAAAGCGTAGAGATTTTGCCAATACCTACACTCCCAATACTCATATTCAAGGTGTAAGCCAAGGTCAAGGTGTAAGCCA
>JBBRVV010000018.1:0-12776 GCA_038246525.1 Pseudanabaenales cyanobacterium | reverse complement strand
TGCTCAGACCTATATTCAGCTTCAGCTTAGTGTAGATCTAACATTGGCAATTGAGATGCAGTTGTGTCAAGAAGTGATTGTAGTTCCAAGCGATCGCTTAACTTTAGTGCCGAATATGCCTGCTCAAGTGCTGGGGCTAATTTCCCATCGGAGCGTTGTGTTTTGGGTGATCGATTTGCCGCAGCTTTTTGGTTTGGGCTTTTTGGAACCTAGTTTGCAAGAATATCAAATTGCGATATTGCGATCGCTTGACGAAGTACCTTTAGGCATTGCCGTAGGAGCAGTGAAAGGCGTAACTCGATTTAGCCCAGATCAGATTCTTTCGCCCATCGGTGTAGTCGATCCAGGCTTGATTCCCTATTTACGCGGCATTGTACCAAAGCCAAGTGGAAATATTTTGGTGCTAGATGCAGAGAAAATATTGGCACTCACTGAGTAGTTTTTAACTCTTTAAAAGTTTGTTCAACTGACGACAAATTGAAACACGTTCTATTTCCAGACATCAAAGTTATTAATCTATCCAATCAAACAAAAAATCATGGCAACCACTAAACCAAGAGACCCTGAGACCAAGAATGTATCCTTAAATGGCTTTATCAAAAGCGATCCAAAGAACTCAGAAATCAACTTCCCCAAAGAAAGATCTGGCTCAAATAATGCGATCGCTAGATGGTGGCAGAAACTAGGATTACGCTCAAAAGCCACAATTATTTCGGTGGTGGCAGCGACAATTCCGCTCACAGTCGTTAGTGTGTCCACATATTTATCAGTCGCGGAGACCTTAACTAAGAATAATAAGGAGTCTCAGTTGGTGCGGTCAGTGCGAATGGCCGATAATGTAGAACGATTTATTTTTGAACGTTATGGTGATATTCAAGCGATCGCCCAGCTGCCAATTTTGTCAAATCCCAAGGTTCGTAATATTACTAGCGAGCAAGAAAAGAAAGCAATTTTAGAGAGTTATATTAGAATTTATCAAGTATATGACGGGATCGCCTTATATAACCTAGATGGAACTTTGATTTTTGATGTGGGAGCAGAGCGATCGCCTAAAAATGTATCAAAACGCGATTATTTCCTATCTGCCCTCAGAACTGATAAAGCCTATATTTCCCAGCCTGAAGCTTCGGCTGTGACCAAGAAGATTAATATCTTTTTCTCTGCCCCTGTTAAGAATCCTAGTGGAAAGACGATTGCTATTGTCCGATCGCGGATGCCCGTAGTCGCTCTAGACAAGTTAGTTGAAGATTTTGGTAAGGGCAGTAATCGATACCATATTTCCGATGCCAGTGGTAGGTTTTTTATTGCCTCTGAAAAAGAGCAAATTAATCGAGATGCCAAAACTGATTTCTCAGGGGTTGCTAATATTATTGCTAGCCGACAACCAGGGGTAGGTGACTCAGTTAATCGAGTTTCTGGTAATCAGCAATTTGTTGCCTCTGCACCTATGCCTACACGGGCGGGAGTGCCTGATCCGAAATGGGATATGGTAATTGGCTTAGATACCAGCATTGCCCTAGAGGCAGTTCAAGCACTGCTTTTCCAAGAAATCCTGATCATCGGTGGGGCGATCGCCTTGTTGGCAGCAGGAGCTGTTTTAATTAGCCGCCGAGCAACCAAGCCAATTCTAGAAGCAACTGCGGCAGTATCGGAGCTAGGAAAAGGAAACCTAGACACCCGTTTGCAGGTGCAAGGGCAAGATGAGATGGCGCAGTTGGGAGATAACATCAATCTTATGGCGGCTCAGCTTCAGGACTCTTTACAATTACAGGAAGCTCAAACAAAGCGATCGCAGATTTTGACAGAAATTTCTACAAAGGAGAGACTTCAGGATTCCCTCGAACCTCTAGGGCAATTTTTAGCTGAAGTGAGATTAGAATTGAGCAGCGATCGCATTGTGATTTATCGCTTTAATCCTGATTGGTCAGGCGACATTACCGCCGAGTCTACCGTTCCTGATTTTATCAGTGCCAAAACCGAAGAATTAGGCGATTCCTGTATTAGCCAAGAGTTAATCGAAGCATACAAAAATGGTCGAACGATTAACTACAATGATGTATACAATTCTGGCTTCCATCCTGATCACTTAGCTTTAATGAAACGGTTAGCGATCAAATCCAACTTAATCACACCTATTCTTCTGGCAGATGAACTTTATGGACTGTTGATTGCTCATCACTGTGCCAAGCAACACGAATGGGAACAGACAGAGATTGATTTACTCAAAGCTCGCGCATTCAGTATTGGGCAATCGCTAAACCGAATTGGAACAGTAGAAAAAGAACGTCAGCGAAGCGAAAAACTCCAAATGGAATTGATTTCTTTGCTAACCGATGTAGAAGGTGCAGCCAGTGGAGACTTAACCGTGCGCGCTCAAATTACCGCCGATGAAATTGGCATTGTAGCTGACTTCTTTAATGCAATTATTGAAAGTCTTAGAGAGGTAGTAGTTCAGGTAAAATCCGCTTCCACCCAAGTGTCAAGTTCAGTAGAACAGAGCGATGCGACCGTGCGTCAACTTTCAGAATCGGCCTTACAACAAGTAGATCAAATCAATACTACGCTCATGACAATGGAACAGATGACCCGATCTATTCAGGCAGTAGCAGCAAGTGCAAAAGAAGCCGCATTGGTATCTACTTCTGCTGCAAATACCGCAGAGTCAGGTGGTTTAGCCGTAGAAAGAACTGTGAAAAGTATACTCGGCTTGCGTGACACCGTATCCGAAACCGCGAAGAAAGTAAAACGCTTAGGTGAATCTTCCCAACAGATTTCTAAGGTGATTGTATTAATCAACCAAATCGCACTAAAAACCAACCTCCTCGCCGTGAATGCCAGTATTGAAGCAGCCCGTGCAGGAGAAGAAGGCAGAGGTTTCGCCGTGGTAGCAGAAGAAGTAGCAGCCTTAGCAGCCCAATCCGCAACCGCAACCAAGGACATCGAGCGCATCGTTGAGAGCATCCAAAGAGAAACGAGTGAAGTGGTAGAAGCAATGGAATCCAGTACCACTCAGGTAGTAGAAGGTACTCGCCTTGCCGAAGAAGCAAGATCCAGCCTTGGACAGATTGTAGATGTTTCCCGTCAGGTGAATATTTTGTTCCAGAATATTTCTAGTGCTACTATTTCTCAGGTAGCGACTTCCGAAGATGTGCGTCAGTTGATGGAGCAAATTGTACAAATTACCAAACAGACTTCGGAGACTACTCAAGATATGTCCCTAGCACTGCAATCTACGATTAGCATTACCGAAAAACTGCAAACCTCTGTGGGAACGTTCAAGGTGTAAGAAAATCTCAGAGTTGCCCATTTGAAGCATAATTGGTATTGGGGGCATAGCCCCCGTGATGATTCTAACTGTGTAAACTTGTAGAGTCACCCCACTTTCATGCAATGCCCTGACTTCTCGATCCATACTCAAATATTAGGTAAATCATGAAAATTCTACACACGATGATTCGAGTCGGAAACCTAGATCAATCAATCAAATTTTATTGCGATCTTCTGAGCATGGATTTAATTAGTCGCACCGACTTCCCAGGCGGCAAATTTACTTTGGCATTTGTTGGTTATAAAAATGAGGGAGAGCAAGCTGTAATCGAACTTACACACAATTGGGAAACCGAAAAGTACGATATTGGCGATGGCTTTGGTCATATTGCCCTAGGAGTAGAAGATATTTATGCCACTTGCGACAAAGTTAAAAATTTGCATGGCAAAGTAACTAGAGAGCCTGGAGCGATGAAGCATGGCACCACCGTAATTGCGTTCGTAGAAGACCCAGATGGCTACAAAATCGAGCTAATTCAAATGAAGAAAGCTGAATAGAGTAGGGTTACAGAGCTTTAATTTCATTATTTCAGTTCCCCATAAAAAAGGTCGCAGGGAGTTTACGGAATCTAGGCAAAGCTAAGCCCTGCTTTAGTTTTTCTCCTATCTATGGCACTTTGCTTATAATTTGCTGTAAATTGACTTCGCTGTTAAACCTTTCTCCTAAGAAAATTCACAAAACTGAAATCTCATTAATTGCTTGCCGTAAATTTTCTGCCAAAAAATCAATTTGCTCTTCACTATGACTTGCACTCAAAGTCAATCGAATTCTGGCAGTGGGTACAGTTGGAGGTCGAATTGCAGGCGCAAAGATGCCGTTCTGTTTCAAAAATTGAGAGGTTGTCAGAGCGGATTGTGTATCTCCTACCGAAACCACAAAAATCGGCGATTCATTTACTCTATCTCCAAGAATTGGAATACCAGCCTTTTGCAATTTGGCATTTAAAAGCGCTACATTTCTCCATAGATTTTGCCTTCTTTCTGGCTCACTTTGGACTATTTTAATTGCTTCTAAGCCAGCAGCAGCACATCCAGGCGCGATCGCGGTGGTATAAATCCAAGTGCTAGCCCGATTGCGTAAAAAATCAATTAGTTGCGCCGATCCTGCCACATAACCGCCCTGACTACCCAAAGCCTTACTCAAGGTGCCAATTTGAATCAGGGATTGCTGAATACCAAGTTCTTCTACCAAGCCACTACCGCGATCGCCCAAAATGCCCGTACTATGAGCTTCATCTACCAAAACCATGCAGTCAAACTGATCTGCTAGTTGCATAATTTCACTTAGAGGTGAGCGATCGCCGTCCATACTAAAAATGCTCTCGGTCGCAATTAAACAGCGCCGATGATTTGGACGATACTGCTCTAGCTTCAAGCTTAAATCTGCTAAATCATTATGACTAAACTCCATCACCCTCGCCCCGCTCAGCTTTGCCCCTTGTTTTAAGCAGGCATGATTATAAGTATCAGCCAAAATTAAATCTCGACTGCCAGCGATCGCACTGATTACGCCCAAATTTGCCAAATAGCCAGAACTAAATACCAAGGCTGCCTCAGTCTGCTTAAACTCAGCGATCGCTTGCTCAAGTTCGGCGTGTAAATCCAAATGTCCCGAAACCAAGCGTGAACCTGTGCTGCCAGTGCCATACTTCTCAGTTGCTGCTACTGCTACTGTAATTAAACGGGCATCTCCCGCCAGATCTAAGTAATTATTACTAGCAAACATCAAAATTGAGCGATCGCCTACTTGCACTGTAGTTCCCGCCTTTGAGCTAATTGCTTGAAGCGATCGATACCAATGGGCCCGATGAATTGTCTCTAGCGCTGGTTCAATCCACTGGTAGGCACTACTCATACTGAAATTCCTGGCTTTGCAAACAAGCCCCCACTAAATAAAGAGAGCCGCAAAGAATCACAGGGTTGGTAGAATCACAATCAGCTAAAGCCAAATTTAAACCCTCTTGCCAAGTTGTAAAACTCTTAGAATTTTGTCCTAAAATTGCTTCTGCATAAGCTGCCAAGACTTGGGGATCACAAGTTTGATGCTCGGGTACAGGTACTGCATAGAGGCGATCGCCAGGTTGTAAAAGCGATTTCAACATTCCTTGCCAATCCTTAGTTTCTAAAATCCCAATCACCCAGAAGCGCGGTACTAACGAAAAAGATTGGTCAAAAAAATCTCTTAAAGCCTCTGCCGCCGCTAAGTTATGTGCCCCATCTAGCCAGATCTCTCGACCATTATATTTCAGATTTTGTAGCCGCCCTAGCCATTTTGTGTTTGCCAAACCAGTCTTGATTGCCATTTCAGGAATCTGCCAGCCCTGACTTTGTAAGACTTGGATCGTAGCGATCGCTAAAGCTGAATTGATTAATTGATGTTTCCCCAAAAGCCCTAGCTGATACTCCAAGCCTTGCCAGCTCGCCCCGCCTTTTTGGGCTAAAGCTGCCTTTACCCAAGTTATTTCTGCTTCGCAATCTCTGGCTTTTTGTGCAATTACCAATTTTGCCGATTCAGCTAATTCTCCCACCACTACAGGGCGCTTGTACTTGATAATTCCTGCTTTCTCAGCCGCGATCGCCGCCAAACTATTGCCCAAACGCTGCCAATGATCCATACTAATTGAAGTAATTACTGAGACTAAAGGCTGAGATTGAACATTTGTTGCATCTAGTCTGCCGCCTAGTCCCGTCTCAATTACAGCTATATCCACTTTTTGTTGAGCAAAGTAGCACCAAGCTGCCGCAGTTATTACTTCAAATTGGGTGGGTAGCTGATCAGGCAAAATCACTTCCTTTACCCTAGCTAGAGAATTTATAAAATCCTCTTTTTCTATCCAACTACCATTAATTGTAATTCGTTCTCGCCAATCAATTAAATGTGGAGAGATGAAGCAGCCCACCCGAAAATCCGCAGCTTGTAAAATTTGTCTAAGAAATGCACATACTGAACCTTTACCATTTGTGCCTGCGACATGAATAGTCGGCACTTGATGTTGAGGATATCCTAGGTCTTGTAATAACTGATCTATGCGTTCTAAGCCTAAGTTAATCCCGAATTTACCAAAATCAGCTAGGAATTTACTTGTTTCCATAAAATAACCTGTATTAGCGCCAAGCCAGATCAAAAACTAGCCTAAATAATTTTCCCAGTGAGATCCTTTTGCAAAAAATTGGGTATCTTGGGATCTATATAGATAGATTTAGTACTTAATACACATTTTAATTTGATTATGGGCTTACTAAATTATGACCACACGATCAGTCTCAACATATAGAATTTCTAGGGGAATAGGTCAATATCATTCAAGTGATTACTTCGCGGTCTTGGGGTTGCCAGTCACCGCCGATACTAGACAGGTTCGCCAAAGGTATTTAACTATTGTGCGCCGATTGCATCCTGATGTCTATGGCTTAAGTCCAGAAGACAGAGAGGTAGCCTCTGAATATTTAGCAAAAATGGTTAGCCCTGCTTACAATACCCTGATTAATGATCGTGAAAGAGCAGAATACTCCTCGTTGATTCGTCTAATTGCCAAGCGAATGATTAAACAAGATCAATCTGTTCAACCAGTATCAGCGATCGCCAATAAATTACTATCTGCACCCAAAGAGTTTTCCTACGAGCGCGCCATAGAAGTAGTAGCAGCACATCAATTCGCATCATTACAAAAGATCATGGCTTATACCAGCCAGTTGAGCGAGTTAAATCTAGTCTATCTGGTAGCCTCCGAAGGATACACTTCACCCGAATTAGAAGTCGTAACACCTACCCCTCAGCCATCTACACCCGTCACCTCGGCAAGCGCTCCTCCGCTCACTCAGCCCCCCGCCAATAAAAACTCGAACGCAGATTTAAGTGTGATCAAGAAAGCAGAAGAATTAATTATTCAGAAGCAATGGGCAGCGGCATTAAACGAACTACGAGAAATCTTAAAGCAAGATAATACCAACAGCAAAGTTCATGCCCTGTTAGGTCTGGTTTATCTAAACCAAAAATTGGCAGGAATGGCAAAAGTTAGCTTTCAGCAAGCCTTAAAGTACAATCCTGAAGAAGCGATCGCCCTGAAGCATATCAGTAAGCTAGAACAAACAGAATCAGCTAACGGGAAAAACACAAGCAGTTCATCGTCTAATCAGAAAAAAAGTGGATTTTTCGGATGGCTAGGTGGGTCATAGTTTTTCTTGAGCAGCCTAGTTAATTGACGGTATCGCCTAGAAATTAGTCACGCTGTCAAATATTTACTTTAAGGATCTACTTTTACGGGTTTAACCGTAAGCTTACCACCACGGTTTGGGCTAAAGGTTACAGTGAATTTTGCAGTTTTCTCTGCCTCTTGTTTCGGCATCTCTACATTTTTTTGATTTGGCGCAGAAATTGAAGAATCAGGCTGAATAGGGGTATCTTTTTCGACTCTTAGCTGCTTGAGCGGTAGTTCTTGATCAAGTTTCTCTAACTTCAGCTCTGCATCTGGCTCCAATGCTTTCTTGGTAGCGGCAGTAGGCTCAAAACTTAGAATTTCTCCATCTTGATTAGCTGCGACTATATATGTGAGATCGCGCTTAAAGCTGATTTGGTTGCGCCAAGCTCGGTCTATATTGTTGCGAAGCTTAGATTGAATTTCTTCGATTAAGTTTGGATCGGTTATTTGGGCTTCAGCCAAAATCTTGTCAGAAGGGTTGAGCGCTGACAAACCTGGTGGTTTGGGAGCCGTCGGAATCACAGTGCGACTGTTTGGCGGCAAATCTGAGGCAGGCTGAGGTTCGGGTTGTTTGAACAATGGCGGTAAGATGATAACTGCTGCACCTACCGCGATCGCTAAACTAGCTGCACCAACTAAAATTGGAATAGTTTGAACTTTGGTAGCCTTTCTTGGCTTAATATCATCTACCTTTAGGGCTAAAACTAAGTCGGGCAAGGTTTGAGGATCAAGGCAAAGCTGATCAAAGCTATCCATCAAATCAAACAACTGCACCATACTTAAGGGGATTTTGATTAAGTCAGTGCGATCGCTATCTTCGGCAATTGCCTGCACCTGGAGCAAATATTCGTAGGCACTAACAGGCTTTAAAAAGACCTTTGAGCGAGGTTGAGCACTGTCATTTATAGTTTTGCCATTTATAACTTTATCATTTATAACTTTATCATTTATAATTTTGTCATTTATAATTTTGTCATTTATAATTGTTTCAGTTAAAGCTGATCTAACGGAGCTACCTGCATCATTGGCTGAATCAGTAATAACAGGGTTAGCCAATGGCTTGAATTGCAAATTATCTTGCAAACCCAGCACAGATTCATTTACCGCTTCAAACATTGCTAAAAGCAAATTTCTACCGCCAGAAATAGCTTGTTGGCTATCGGGGAAACGGCAATCAAAGTTAGTCAAAATCGAAAGCGCTTGACTAGAACCAATTCCTTCAATCACAAGGGTACAACTGGGCAAACTGTAAGTGCGTTGAAGGGGCATAGAAAAATCTGCGTAGGTTAGTTTGCTTTATTGAGAGACGTTTGCCTGAGTGAGTAAACTATGCCAAAGTCTGGCTTCTCCTGCCGAGCCACTACAGAATAGAAGCTGAACCAAGAGCTGTCTAGCCAAATCACGAATTTCCACAGGTTCAAGGCTCAATGGCGCTCTCATCCGACTGCGGTAATTTGCATAAAATCGATCCACATACTCCTCTAACAGCCCTAGGTTTTGCTGTAAGCCAAAGGATTCAATTTTATTTTCGTAAGCCTGTGGCTGGGTATTGACCAAAAGCCGAAGGTAGGTATTTAGCATTTTTGCCAACGCAGCCGCGATCGCCGTTAATGCCTTTGCCCCTTGCCAATCTAAAAGAATCTTTTGATGTTGCTTCCGCAGAGGATTAGCACTACGCAATCGCCACAACGCTACCCGATTGGGAATCGTATCTTGCAAACTAAGTTGCTCCACCAATCCTAGCATCACCTCCACGGCACTTAGATCAATTGCCTCCAGCGCCAAGAGTAAACAATCTAAGTCAATGGATAAACTAGTGGCTATATGGTGCGGAATTTCTGCCAAAGGCGATCGATCAAGCACAGCAGGTTGCGACATTAGGCTTGGCGTGAGTAGAACTCGATTACCAGTAGCTCATCAATGCCTAGGGCTACCCATTCACGCTCAACTCTGCCGTTTACCTTGCCAACTAGCTTGTTTTTATCAAACTCTAGATGTCCAGGAATATTTGCTAAGCCTGGAAATTCCAGATTAGTCTCTACCATTTTGCGAGAATTTTCTTTATCACGCACCCCGATTACCTCACCAGGGCGGCAGCCATAGCTAGGGATCGAGACAATTTTGCCATTGACGGTAATGTGGCGGTGATTTACCAATTGTCTAGCGGCAGGAATTGTGGGAGCCATACCCAATCTAAACACTGTATTATCTAAGCGCATTTCTAGCATTTGTAGCAGAACTAAGCCAGTAGAACCCTTGACACGGCGAGCTTGGCGCACATAGCGCAGCAGTTGGGTTTCACTCACGCCATAGTTAAATCTCAGCTTTTGCTTTTCCATCAGTCGGCGGGCATATTCTGATGGCTTTTTGCGATCCTGTCCGTGCTGTCCGGGTGGATAGTTATGTTTGGGTTGTTTACGACTTAGACCGGGCAATTCTCCCAGCCTTCTAACTACCCTTAAACGCGGACCCCGATATCGAGCCATGACAAATTTATCCTTAAACAAGTAATTTTCAGACCTCCTAGTATAGGATGAAATTCTCAAAACTCACAAGTAAAATCTTCACGAACTCGTCAAAATAAATGCTATGGTTTTGCTTAGCCCAACTTGCCATCTTCTGCGTCCTAATTGAGGGGGAAGCTTGATCCAATCTGCTAATTTGATTACAAATATTCAAGACACTTTGCCGCCTAGTTTGCCTAAGCCTAGTTTGCCTAAGATTGATGAGTTTCTGCAAGAGCTTGCCACCATTCAGCAACATGGTTCTAAACGGGTTGCGATTCTCGGTTCGCGTCATGTGCCGATAACTCATCAAAATCTGATTGAACTTATGGCTAATGCGCTAGCGATCGCTGGTAATAAGATCATTACTTCGGGAGCGACAGGCACTAACTTTGCGGTAATTCGTGGAGTTTTGGCTGCCAATCCAAATCTTTTGACTGTGATTCTGCCCCAGGGAATGGATCGTCAACCGCCAGACTCGCGGGAGCAGCTAGAGAACGTGATTAATTTAATTCAACACGAAGAAAACAATCAGTTGTCTTTGGCGGAAGCCAGTACCCTCTGTAACCAAGAAATCATCGAGAAGTGCCAACAGTTAATTTGTTTTGCTTTCCATGACAGCCATACTCTAATGCAGGCCTGTGAAGCGGCAGAAGCGGCGCGTAAGGTAGTGACTATTTTTTACTTTGATTGATCATTATGCCTAAAATCCTAACTGCACCAGTATTTGTAGTAGATGACAACATCGATACCGATCAGATCATTCCCGCCGAATATTTGACCCTGGTGCCATCAAAGCCAGATGAATATGAAAAACTTGGCAGCTACGCCATGATTGGGCTACCTGATCGCTACGGCAAATTTATATCTGAGGGCGAATCTAAAACCCCATATTTAATCGTGATTGCAGGCGAAAATTTTGGCTGTGGCTCCTCCCGTGAACACGCACCGATCGCTATGGGTGCAGCAGGTGTAGAAGTAGTAGTAGCGCAGTCCTACGCCCGCATCTTTTTTAGGAACTGTACGGCAACAGGTGAGCTTTATCCCTATGAAATTAGTGAAAGGATTTGCGATCGCTTCACCACGGGACAAATTGCTACTTTAGATTTCGATCAGGATTTATTGATTAATCAAACTACAGGCGAAAGCTTTCAATTAAAACCCTTGGGCGAAGTGAAGCCAGTAATTGATGCAGGCGGGCTGTTTGCCTATGCGCGACTAACTGGGATGATTGGGACTGCCATAATCGAGGCAAAATAATGGGATTTCGGATTGCTCTGCTAAATCGTCAAACTGGGGAGTTAATCGAAACTGAAATTAGTGGCGATCGCTATATTCTGAGCGAATTATTAGACCAAGGCATTCAAATTCCCTATGCCTGCCTAAATGGAGCCTGTACTACCTGTGCCATGCGTTTGAAATCTGGACAAGTAGAGCAAACAGAAGCGATCGGGCTATCTCGGCAGTTGCAACAAGAGGGCTACGCTCTAGTTTGTGTCGGTTATGCCTGCTCTGATTTAGAACTTGAAACCCAAGATGAAAATGAGGTCTATGCCTTACAATTTAGTCAGTATTTTGCTAAGAAACGCAAGCCCCTATTTACTATGCCTTGGAATTTTTGAGCCGATAATTTTTTGATTCTATGATCTACAGTCGCAAGTTCCAAATAGTTGTATTGATCACGGGCGTAATTTTGGCAAATATTTATGCTCAGTTCAACTCGACTAAACTGACACCGCCTCCAAAAACAGACTCTTGGCTAGTCAAGCGGGCAGTAAGTGGACAGGTCTTAGAAATACAGTCTTCTAGGAATCCCAAGGCAAAAATCGAGCGAGTAGTATTAGCAGGTGTAAACTCTCCTCTCAGCGATCAGCAACCCTGGGGCAGTATGGCGCGACAATACTTAGACGATCTGCTCAAAGATCAACAGGTCAAATTAGTTTTTGATGGCGAAAGCATGGATATATCAGAGCGTCCGCTAGTTTATGTGTGGCTGGGCGATCGCTTGATCAATCGAGAAGTAATTGTAGAGGGCTATGGATTGGCACAAAGATTAACCACCAACTCAGGTTATCAAGCTCAATTAGATGCTGCCCAAACCAAAGCAAGACTATTGGAAATTGGTATTTGGAATTTGGATAAGCCGATGCGACAAACACCCAGGGGATTTCGCCGTTAGAATATGATTTGAGGACTAAAGGAATGTCAGTTATGAATCCAGAGGTAGAGGCAAGATTTGAAAGGATTGAGGCATTGTTGTTTGCGATCGCTGAGTCACAAGCTAAAAATGTAGAGAGCCAAGCTATTGCCCACGCGAACTTAGAGGCAAACTTAGCAAAAACTGAAGCGATCGCTAATAGTAACGCGCGTGCCATAGAAGCCACTGCCAATCAAGGCTTGGAGACTAAAAGAAACTTAGCAGAGCTGGTGGGTATAGTTTCTAATTTTGTTAAAGCTACCAATTCAAGGCTAATCGCCTTAGAAGATAGATGATTTTAGGCTTTTACATTTTATTTACCAATATTAATGATTATGGATTCTTTCTTTAGCTTAAACCTGTTGACCTTGGGCTTAAATTTAGTCGTAGGCATTTTAATTTTATTTTATGTTTTTCGGATTATTCTTACCTGGTATCCGCAAGCTCCAGTACAGAAATTCCCCTTAAATTTGGTTTACTTCCCTACCGAGCCACTTTTAGTTTTGCTGCGTAAACTAATTCCGCCCCTGGGAGGCGTAGATATGACCC
>JBBRVV010000017.1:0-13394 GCA_038246525.1 Pseudanabaenales cyanobacterium | reverse complement strand
TGCCGCTAACTTCTTTATTGGTAGTGCTTATGCAGGTGTGGTAAACAAAGCAGGTGAACAAGCTTCCTTTGTAGCTGGACTAGATCCTAAAATTACAGATTTTGCCCAAGCAATCCAATCCTTAAGCCTTGATCCAACAAAATATGATGGTGGCGCTATATTGACAGGATTTGATGCTGCTGCTAAATCTGGAGCTCCACTTGGAGATATGACTAGAATTTTGGGCGATAGCCTTTTAGGTGGTCATGGATTCGCTCTAGTTCTAATTATGGCGATTTCCGTACTTATGGCGCTAATTGGCACAACCCTATCTGCGCTCTCTACAGGAGTAAGGATTACCTATGCGATGGGTCAAGATGGTGAATTGCCAAGAGTGTTTAGTAAATTACATGGAAAATTTCGGACTCCACACATTGGCATTGTTTTCCTGACACTGCTTTCTGCCGCGATTGGTGGGTATGGGGTGCTTAATGTAAATAATTTGACCCAAGTAACTTTGATGTCAAATATTGGCACATTCATTTTCTACGGACTCTCTTGCTTAGTCACACTTGTGGCAACCCTCGATCATTTATTGGATGAAGAACAAACTAATCCAATTACTACAGTTGTAATACCTTTGTGTGGGGCTATCTTAAATTTTGCGATGCTTATAGCTGTCTTCTATTTTGGTTTTACATCTGGTGGTGACTCAGCGAAAAATGCCCAAATTGCAATTGGTGGTGGAGCGATATTCTTTGTGATTGGATTTGCTTACATCTTTCTGCAGAGATTTATTAATGGTAAGCCCATTTTATTATCTCCTGATACCATCCATCCTTTAAGACAGGAATCCAAGCAACTTCTTTGATTTTTTAGTTGTTTGCTGATCCAAGTAGATTATTCTAAATACTTAGTTCGCTCACTTCTCAAAAACTAACCATTTCAACTAATTAGAATCTAATCCAAGCAAAAATATGGACTTAATAATTGCAATTATTCAACCCGCCAAACTGGATGAGGTTAAGGACGCTCTGGTCAAAATTGGCGTTCAAGGAGCAACTGTTACAGGTGCAAAAGGATTTGGTCGTCAAAAAGGTCGTCCTTTGGCTTTCCTTGGACTTCAAGGCTTTGATCGTCAACCTTTCGCTGTTGATTTTTTGCCCAAGGTAAAAATTGAGTTGGTTGTCACCAGCGATCTTACTGATTCTGTGGTCGATACTATTGTAAAGACTGCCCACACTGGCAAGATTGGCGATGGCAAAGTGTTTGTGATGCCAATTAGTAGAGTAGTTCGGATTCGCACTGGCGAACAAAATGAAGAAGCACTCTCAAAAGAAGAAGTTTAGTATTCCCTTCGCCTATAAAATACAAATCTCTGAGTGGGGTGAAGGAGTAGATACCCTTCACCCCAATGCCTATAATCTTTAACTGTGTAAGAAGCTACTATGAAAAAGTGGAAAGTAAAGCCTTCAGAGTGGAATAACTTAACAGGCAGACAGCAGCAGAAAATGTATCGAACTGGAGTGCGTCTAGCTGGAAAACTCATGATTGGGCTAGTTTTTACCAGCTTAATTATAGAAAGACTAACTGGACTGTAGTACTTCTCTTATCTAAAACCATGCGATCGCTATTTTGTAATCTATTAAAAATCGAATAAATCTAGGAAAATGCCGCTAGACTAGATAAATTATCCTTTTAGCCTTAGTTGCAGGCAATACCTCCTATGTCCAATTCGCTAATTCTAGAAGTCAATCAACTGAATGTGAAGTTTCGTGCTGAAGGTGCAGACAAAGACAGGCATCAAGAGCATTTAAGTGCGGTGCTAAATATGAATTTCACTTTAAGTCAAGGCGAAACTTTAGGAATTGTAGGCGAATCTGGCTCAGGTAAATCTGTAACTGCACTTTCTTTACTGGGATTATTGCCAGAAACGGCGATCGCTACTGGGGAAATTTGGTTTAGGGCGACAGATCAGAATCCAGTAAATTTGCGATCTCTGCCAAAATCTCAACTGCGACATTATCGTGGCAATCAAATTGGCATTATTTTTCAAGAGCCGATGACTGCGCTCAATCCACTTTTTACCTGTGGTGCACAACTGCTGGAGACGATTAATCAACATCGATCTCTCTCTTCGGTAGCAGCGAAAAATTTGGCAATTCAATTACTGGAGGAAGTAAAATTACCACAGCCTGAACAGATTTTGGATCGTTATCCCCATCAGCTTTCGGGTGGACAGTTGCAACGTTTAATGATTGCGATCGCTATTTGTGCGAATCCTACACTTTTGATTGCCGATGAACCAACTACGGCTTTAGACGTGACCATTCAGGCAGCGATTTTGGCATTGCTCAAACAAATTCAACGCGATCGCCAAATGTCAATGATTTTCATCAGTCATGATTTAGGTGTAATTGGTCAAATTGCTGATCAAGTAATCGTAATGCGCCAAGGAGAAGTAGTGGAATCTCAAATTACAGCTTCTCTCTTTTCCGATCCACAACAATCTTATACTAAGGGATTAATCGCTTGTCGCCCTCAGCCCGATCAGAATTTCAAATATTTACCAACGGTTAGCGATTTTAATCAAAATGGAGAATTAACTAGCGATCGCTTCTCAATTCAAATTAGTGCTACGGAAATTGCGCAAAGATTGACAGACTTAGAACAAAAAACGCCATTGCTAAAAGTAGAGAATCTGCGAATTGAATATCCTGTGCGCGGCATCTTAGGAAATACACTGCGCTATAATCCAGCAGTTCAAGATGTGAGTTTCCAAGTTCAACCAGGCGAAACCCTTGGCTTAGTCGGAGAATCTGGATGTGGCAAAACTTCGCTTTCTAGGGCAATTCTGCGTTTAATTCCGATTAGCAGTGGCAAAATCTGGTTTGAGCAACAGGAAATTACCCAGTTGCCTATCAATCAACTACGTCAATTGCGGCGCAATCTGCAAGTGATCTTTCAAGATCCATATAGCTCGTTAAATCCCCGATTGAGTGTGGGAAGAGCGATCGCCGAACCATTGAAAATCCATCAAATCTATCAATCGCCTAATCGACCCCAAAAAATCCTAGATCGAGTGAAGTATCTTTTAGAAAGAGTAGGACTAGATCCAAAAGCTAGCGATCGCTATCCCCATCAGTTTTCGGGAGGTCAAAGACAACGGATCTGTATTGCTCGTGCGTTAGCCCTAAATCCCAAATTAATTATTGCCGATGAGCCAGTTTCGGCTTTGGATGTCTCGGTTCAAGCGCAGGTATTGAATCTGCTGAAGGAATTACAAGCGGAGTTCGATCTCACTTATATTTTCATTTCCCATGATTTGAGTGTGGTGAAATTTATGAGCGATCGGATTATGGTGATGTGTGAAGGTAAAATTGAGGAAATTGGAACAGCGGAACAGATTTATCGCGCTCCTAAACAGGAATATACGAAACAATTACTCGCTAGTATTCCCAATTATTAGTTCTTCTCAAAACCTGGTAATGCTTGGTTATGGCGATCGCTCTATTTGTCTAGATTTAGGGTAAATTTGGTTTTAGTCAATTAACTTTAACTCGTCTAGATTCCAAATTGCCTTACCGATCGCCGTGGGTGCTGCTCCTTGAAGCCGATCGCGGATAGCTACTAAATAAAGCGGTGTA
Organism: Pseudanabaenales cyanobacterium; assembly: GCA_038246525.1. Taxonomy (GTDB): domain Bacteria; phylum Cyanobacteriota; class Cyanobacteriia; order Pseudanabaenales; family Pseudanabaenaceae; genus JANRLH01. Next base: position 9,768 of record JBBRVV010000017.1, on the reverse strand, counting down.
ATCAAGTGAATCAAGGGAAGTTGTTCTCTGACTAAAAGTTGAAATTCGCCATAAATCTGTTTGCGCTTAGTTTCGTCTAATTCTTGAGAACCTTCAATCATCAAGTCATTTATCTGCTGTTCCCAATCTGCCACAGTTCTACCAGGATATGGCTTTTGATCGGGGTTAGCGCCTTTATTAAACATATGATTTTCTCCTTCGACTGACCAGAGGTTAAAACTACCGTGGGGTTCTATTCCGCCTGTAAAGCCCAACATCGCTGTATCCCATTGTTTAGAATTATCCAAGCGATCAATTAATGTGCCAAATTCAACTGGATTAAAATCGATGGGAATGCCAATCTTCTCTAAATCGGTTTTGATTTGTGCGCCTAAAAATACGCCTCTGCCGCCTGTACCAGTGATCAAGGAAAATCTGACTGCATTGCCTTTGGCATCTTCTAAGCGGCTTTGCGCATTATATTTGAAGCCAGCAGATTTGAGCAATTCTTTTGCTTTCTCAAGATTGTAGTCATATTCGGGTAAGCCTGAACTGCGGAAATAGGGACTAAGTTCGGGAATAGGAGAATTTTGCGGTTTGCCTAAACCACGATAGAAAGAATCGATCATGGCTTGGCGGTTGATGCCATAGGCGATCGCTTGGCGAAATCTTAAATCTTGAAACCACGCTGCTTTAATTGGATCGACGAAGGGTTTACCATCTTCACCTTTACCCAAATTGAGATTGAACATCATGAAGGATTGTCCAGTATCTGCGCCACCATTAAAAATAGTATAGCGATCGCGTTTTTCTGTGCGTTTAATTAATTGGAAATCTTCGCCTCTGACTCCTAGCACATCCAGATCACCAGAGCGAAAGCGCAAGAGTGCGGCATCAGGAGAACTAACTATTTGATAGATAAAGCGGGGAATATATGGTTGAGGGTTTTTATAATAGAATGGATTCCTTTGCAGAACCACTCGCTCTCCTGGTCGATACTGCGAAATTATATATGCGCCATTGCCAACAATTTGATTCAGCGGAGTAGAGATCCCCCAGGTGGTGAGAAATTGAGGCACTCCTTTAGCATCTGTGGTTTTGATCGATTGCGCTAGGATGTGTTTGGGCAGAATACTCATGCCGCCAACGTTACGCAAGAACGGTGCGAATGGCTCTGGTAGAGTAAACCGAATGTGCAGATCATCTAGTTTCTCAATCTTTGCCAGCTTCTTCTCTTTACCAATCCGAATCACATCACGACTGCTGGAAGGAATCTTGGGATTATAAATTACATCCTCGAACGTAAAGACTACATCATCTGCTGTGAGCGGTTTGCCGTCTGACCATTTGAGATTCTTTCTAAGGGTGAAAACTACTTCTTTTCCTTGGTTCTGAAATTCCCATTTCTCGGCTAGTTCTGGTTCCAATTCGCCAGTTTTGCCATTTTGTCCTACCATGCCTGTAAACATTAAGCCAACTACTGAACTACTATAGGCATCGGTGATTAGCACAGGATTGAGCGTCTTAATATCAGCTTCTAGGGCAAGGGCTAAGCGTTGTTTGACTACTTCACTTTTTCCGCAACCAATCAAGAAAAGAGAGCAAACTAGAAGGATGAGGAAGAATAGTAATGAGATTTTTGAGTTGAATTTAGTTGTTTTGGTGGCAATGCGCATGGTAGGTAACTGACAGGTAATAAGGGGCGATTTAGTTTTGGTTGATACCCAGTCTTTGCTCTAGTTCGCTTAGGGCTAATGATAATACGTCTATCTTAAGTGGTTTGCTAATAAAACTATCCATTCCTGCGGCAAGACAAGCTTCGAGATCGCTCTCTAAAGTATTGGCAGTTACGGCAATAATATAAGGACGTTGATCCAGAGGATAAAGTTGACAGATTCTTTGAGTTGCTTCCACTCCATCCATTTCAGGCATTTGCATATCCATTAAGATTAAATCATATTGTTTTTTTAAGATAGCTTCTAAGACTTTGATCCCATTTTCGGCAATATCTGGATCGTAACCTAGCCGTTCTAAGATCTTAGATGCGACTTTTTGATTGATCAAATTATCTTCAGCGATTAAGATTTTTAGTCTGGGATGTATTGGCGCAACTGGAACATCGACTGAATTATTGGAATTATTCTCAGCAATTGAATTAGGTGCATCCAACATTTGGACAATTGGGATCGTAAAGTAGAAAGTAGTACCTTGAGTTTCATTCAGGTTTATAACCCAATCTGACGGTGGATAGCCACCCACAGCCTGCGCGCTTTCGACCCAAATTGTGCCTGCCATTAATTCTACTAGGCGTTTACAAATTACTAAGCCTAGTCCCGTACCACCATATTTGCGCGCGATCGAAGCATCCGCCTGGGAAAAAGATTGGAATAGTTTTGGTAACTTGTCTAATTTGATTCCAATCCCAGTATCTTTGACCGCAAACAGCAGCAGCTTCTGACCAGAATTTGGCAATGATTTACTAGTAATTAAGATTGAAACTGCACCTTGGCTGGTAAATTTAATCGCGTTTCCGATCAGATTCAAAAGGATTTGACGAATTCGGGCATCATCACCGATTAATTGATCAGAAAGAACTAAATCAAGCTGATAAGTTAAATTAATATTCTTAGAGCTAGCTTGATGTTTAAGTAAATCATAAATATCTTTGACTAACTTTGTAAGAGAGAATTGATGATCTACGATTTCTAGCTTACCCGATTCAATTTTAGAGAAGTCAAGAATATCGTTGATTACGGTCAATAGCGCATCGCCACTATCTATAATTACTTGGACAGAATCTTTTTGTTCTGTATTAAGTTCACTAAGTAAAAGTAACTGAGTCATCCCTAAAATTCCATTCAGTGGAGTACGAATTTCATGGCTCATATTTGCTAAGAACTCACTTTTGGCAATGTTTGCCGCATCTGCATCTTCTTTGGCTTGACCTAAACTAAAAGCAACTTGCTTAAATTCAGTCGTATCCAGCGCTGTACCATACATTCTGATCACATTTCCCTCAGCATCTTGCTCAACTCCAACCCTAGCTAATACCCATTTGATCTTATCGTTATGCAATTTCAAACGATATTCAACTTCATAAGAATTACCATTCAATATTGCTCGATCGACTGCTAATTGTACTTTTGCAGCATCATCAGGATGGATTAAAGCAATAAAGTTTTCATAGCTGGGTGTAAATGTATTGGAATCTTGAGCATAGATATTAAATAATTCCTTCGACCAGGTTACGGTTTGATTAGTCAGATTATATTCCCAGCTACCCTGATTGGCGACTTGCTGTGCTTCTTGTAAATAATACTCGCTGTAACGAAGTTGATCGGTTACTTCCTTTTGGGCGGTAATATCATGGGCAGAGGCATAAATTAAATCGCCATGGCGAAGACAGTACCATTCAATATAGCGATAACTTCCATCTTTACATAGATAGCGATTGACAAATTGAGATACAAAATTGCCCTTGAGCAGGTTTACGCGAGCAGTAAGGGACTTAGCAATATCATCGGGATGGATCAAATCAAAAACGTTTTGACCAATTAAATCATCAAGATCGTAGCCTAAGACTTTCTGCCAAGCCAAATTGAGACGTTGAAAGCGACCATCTAAACTGACAATACAAAGTAAATCTAGATCCATGTTAAAGAACTGTTCTAGTTCCTGCTTAGATGAGAGAAGCTCTGCGGCTATTTGCTGGCGATCGCTAATATCTCTAGCTACCCAAACCACTGAATTTGTCGAGATTAGCGATATATTTGCCGAATACCAATATGTTACTTGGTTAATCTCCAATGAATAATCAAACTGGGCAGATTTACCTGATCGAATCACTTCCCTGATTTGCTCGATCCATAGGGGATTTTGATAGAAGCAATTAATAGTTAGGGGAATAGATACAGCTAAGATTGAGCCTACGGCATATGCGCTAATTGCAGCAACTTCAATGCTATCAATGTTTTGATTAACCAGATTAACGGTCAAAACAACATCAGTCATGGCTGCCAAGATCGATCTAATTTTGCTCTCAGCCATAATTAGATTTTCTTCGATTGTTTTGCGTTCAGTAATATCGCGGAAGATTTCTCTGGTAGATATGGGTACACCATTTTCAAAGCGACAGTTAACATTACCTTCAACTATGATTATCTTACCAGTTTTACTAACAAATTTAGTTTCGATTGCTTTACCAGTATTACTACTAAAAAGGCTTTGAATCTCGGTTTGATAAAGTTCTAAATTAGCAGGAGCAACGATCTGAGAGATCTGTATTTGATCGATATTGTCATAGCCTAAAGTCTTTTTCCAGGCTTGATTGACAAATAAGATTTGACCATTTGGCGATACGATTTGAATTAAGTCAGTTGAATTATCAAATAGATCGCGTAGTTGGGCTTGCTGTTCAGAAAGTGCTTCAGTTCTTTGCTCTACGATCTGTTCTAGAGATTGATTGAGTTGCAGCAATGCTGTTTCGGCATTTTGTTGAGCTATTACTTTATTAAATTTAATAATACTGATATTCAATTGAGTCGTAAGATTCTGCACAAAATCGATTTCGAGATTACGCCAATGTCTAGGCTGATCTTTAATAAAAATTGCCCCCCAAATTTTTTCATCCGCAATCAACGGCGAAATTAACCAACTCTGGGTAATATTTTCTGCAATTACAAAATCGATATTGGTATCTCGATCAACTTTACTATTAATGCTAACAATTTCCCCTTGTTGTAATTTTAAAGCGATAGTCTGATTAAATATTAGAGTAGAAATCAGTTCAGTTAAAAAGTTGGGTAGCAAGTTAGATTTGTTATGGTGCAGATACCATTGATCGGCTTGATCAAGCTGAGACTTTAATTCGGTAATCCCAACCGATTCAACTTTTAATAATTGGGCGATCGCCGTTGTTGCTGTGGTAAAAATGCTAGATAAGCTTTCTGTACTTTGAATAGATTGGTTGAGAATATTGATCCCAGTTTCTAACTCTGCTCTATGGGAAGATTTGGTTTTGATAATCGCATTAGTAATTACATAGCTAAGAAATGCTGGGGTTAAAGTATCAATCACCAGAAAATCTAAACCTTTAATATTTGCAGTTGCAGCCTCTACCAACCCAACTAAAGGGATATATGATAAGAATTGTTTAGCTATTTGTAGATAATCGGTTTGAATATTTAATAAGATACAGTCTGGCATTGTCTGCCGATATAATTCTAAAGCTACGGTTACTGAGTCTACATAATCTAGCTGATAGTTTTCAGAATTAAGCAGGCTGCTATAGTTGATCGCGCGATCGCTTGAATGAATAATTAGAAGTTTGGTTTTAGCGTCATTCGTAATCATCTACTTTCCCTGCGGTCGAATTTTAGGGCTTGGCAAAAACTCAGACATTAAAGCTATGTGATAGCTAAATTAGTTGAATGAATACAAATAAGACCAGACAATTAAGTTGATATTTACCGACAAACTAAAAATACTAAAAGATCATAGGGTGAAGCTCCATCTTAGTTCTTAAGTACTCTAAGTTTGCAAGCTAAATGGTAGCTACCAATATCAGATTGGCATTTTTACTTAGCTACTATATTAATCTACTTTTCTTTTAGATGGACGCTTACGCTCTGATTTTTTCTTAAATCCTACTGCTACTGCTTCGTTACTATCTGAACCAAATTGCCCTTTTACTGCTTCCTTCATTGTCAAAATTCGATTATGAAATTCCCACTCAGACAGACGGGCAATATCTGAAGCATTCTTAAACAGAACTTGTTTTTCGGTTTCGTCCCTTTGTTTGTCTAGCATGGTTTCATAAACCACTTGAATATTTTCTGGTGTAGCCTCAGCGCGAAGGGTATTATAGTCGGTAATTGTCTTTAAGCCATTATAAGCATCCAAATCTTGCTTAATAATTGTGGGAGAAAGGCGGCGATTAGTATTTTGAGTAGCCATAGATCAATTAGGTATGCTTAATAAGTTTGCAGTTTATCTTAGCTCTATTTTTATGTGGCTGCAAGTTTTGGGAATATCTTGCTAGATTGCCAATGTGATTAATCAGATTAAGATCAGATTGGCTTACAAAGCAAATGTACGCCATGACAATGATTTCAGATGAGTTAACAAAGGTTAAGTGAGGCTTAAATATTTGATTAGATTAAGTTTCATTTATATATTCACTACCGCTTTTCGATTGAGTCAATAGGACAATGGCATGAACAGCGATCGCTTCTTGATTGCCGATAGCATCTACTCCTTCATTGGTACGAGCTTTTACACTTACCTGATCAGGATTTATACTTAAAGCCTCAGCTAAAGAATGACGAATTGACTGAATGTGAGGCTTGAGCTTAGGTTGCTCCGCGATAATCGAGCTATCAATATTACCGATTATCCAGCCGCGATCGCTAATCAATTTATGCACTTGCTGCAATAGTTTTAAGCTATTTGCTCCCTGCCATTCGGGCTCTGTCGGTGGGAAATAATGCCCAATATCCCCCAAAGCTAAAGCGCCTAACATCGCATCCATAATCGCGTGGGTTAATACATCCGCATCACTATGCCCAAGCAGCCCCTTAGAATGTTCGATGGTTACACCGCCTAAAATCAAAGCGCGATCGCTTACCAATCTGTGAATATCATAACCCTGTCCAATTCTAAAGCTCATAATTACTCTTCGATCTCTTCTTGGATTTGAATTTGGATCAACCGCGAATTATCTTTGGTAGCAATATGAATCGAAATCTGATCACCCAAAACTGTTTCTAAGTGATTGAGTAGCGATCTTAAATGCGGCGTACTTGCGCCAGTCTCCACATATACCTGTTCTGCCAAAAGATTCAAGCGTTTCCAAATTGTAAAGAACTTAGCCGCCGTTTGTTCCATTTGCGCTGCATAATTAACTAAATCCGCCGTAGACTTAAGACAACCGAGCCTCAGAGATTCTTCCAATGCCAATTCTAAGTTAAGGTCACCATTAGCGATCGCTTCCGAAATTGCCTGAACTTCATTGCTGGCACTGAGATAACGAGCGAGTCTTTGAGCTTCAGCCGTAACCGATTTGAGCGTATCAAGGTCGGGATTGTTGGCAACAGATTCTTGTAAAAATGCTCTTTGGGATTCAGGAATCTTTTCAATCTCCCGCACAAATGGTGCAAGATAGCGCGTAGGAATCAAGTTTTCTGCCGCTTTTGCCTTTACTTCAGCAGGCAACAAATCCGAATTCATCGCTGTCCATTCATCCGACAACAAACGCACTTCTCGCCGCGTAATATTCTCGCCATTGCGAGCCGCTTCGCTCACCAATAGTTGCACCTCTGGCGCAGTTTGGGCAGTTTCCACAAAGGCCCGTTTGCTAAATCGATCTACACTCTCTTCATCTAGTAAACCATCTTTAATCAAGACATCAGCGCTTTCCGCTAAGGTAATCCAGGTATATGCTTGACTTTTGCTAATCTCGTGATCCTTTAGCCAGTTGAGAAAACCTACACCTTGACCATCACCATTCTCTTTTTGGCGATCGCGCACCACCCGCAGCACTCTGCCTCGCCAAATATCAGTTTGCAAATCGAAGCGATCGCATACTTGCCAAACTCGATCAATTCTTTCAGTAAAGTCAAGCTCAGAGATTTTTTGATCGCTGGGATCGGGTAGTTGTTCAGGAAAATCATCAAAGGTAAGTGCTTCAGTCATTAGCATTACATCCAAAAATGAAAGGGGTTTGGGGCGTAGCCCCCTTATGGGTTTTTACTTCTTTAATTGCTAAAATCATCTCGCTGTTATTTAACGCTCAGTCTAGTTAGTTAGAATAAATTTCTCAATTGCCGCAACTACTCCATCTGCTTCCACACTAGGCGCAATCCAATTAGCGATCGCTTTTAACGTAGGTGCACCATTCTCCATCGCCACGCCAATCCCAGCATAGGCAACCATTTCCAAATCATTCAGATTATCGCCCACGCTCATCACTTGATTAGCTTCTAAACCCATCAGATTCTCTGCCAAATGTTTTACGGCTGTGCCTTTATTCGCAATTGGATTAGTTGCTTCAAAAAACAGCGGTTGAGAACGGGTGAGATAAAGTTGATCAGCACTATAGCGATGCTTTAAATTCAATAATTGTTCGATTAAATCCAAGCGATCGCTCAAAGCCAAAATCTTAGTAGGTGGATGCTCAGTCCCATTCTGGCGAATAAAATCTGCTAGATTGCCAACAGGAATTGCTTCCACTTGCGATCGCTCAGCATAAACCCGACTTAGTTCGGTTACTTCTTGCACATAGAGTTGATCATCTACATATAAATGAATCGATAAATCTTCGATTGCGGCAAGTTGAGAAATATCTTGGAGTAACATCAATGCCAATTCAGGATCTACAGCCCAATGCCCAACCAGTTCTGAACTGTGCGGATCTTTGATAAATGCGCCTTGATAGGAAATTAACGGACAATCAGAATTTACGGCTGTATGGAATCTCAGAGCGGAGCGATACATTCTTCCCGTCGCGATCGCTACTTTCACTCCCTTTGCCTGGGCTGCTCTCACCGCTTGCTTTACACCCAAACTTACTTGATTCTCAACACCGCTAATTGTGCCGTCTATATCTAAAACTAGTAACTTAATTTGCGAAGACATAACTTAGGCTCCAGGAGTAGATCTACCAGGTAAACGCAAACCTTGAACGGAATCGCTGAATTCTTGCACCGCCGCAGTATAGTCAATTGGCAAGACTGCTACCACATTCTCATGGGGACGAGGAATGATCACCCAAGATTCTAAAACTCCGCCAAAAGCCTTCTCTACCGCTTGTGTGCCAGCATCCATCGACATTTTTACTTCGGACACATCACCACGAACAATTACCGCAAATCTGGCACTGCCACAACGGAGGTAGCCCACTAAAGTTACCCGTCCAGCTTTGACCATCGCATCGGCAGCCGCTAAGACTCCTGGAAAACCTCTGGTTTCTAGTGCGCCTACTGCCTGTTGTCCCGCCATTCTATTCTCCTAAAGTTAAACAAGTAGAAATATAAGTATAAAAATATCTTGAAATCAAGTTTTAGCTGAAAGCCGCAACTTTCTCGCTGTAGTCAATCGGTAAAACCGCCACCACATTTTCGGGTGGGCTGGGCACAACCATGTAAGTCAAAACCTGACCGCCATTAGTATTATTTCCTGCTTCTACTCCAGCCGCGATCGCAGTTTTAATTTCTGCCACTGCCCCCCGAAAAGCAATAAAATGCCTGCCACTTTCGGCAATATCATAGCTGACTAAAGTTACCTGAGCGCTCTTAACTGCTGCATCTGCCGCCGCCAATATAGCAGGAAAGCCCTGGGTTTCAATTGTGCCTACAGCATAGGGCATGGGGCAAGATTCCAAAAACTAATAAACTGTCCTATTGTAGAAGCTAAAGATCACTTTTTCGTCACTTATTTAATCAATAGAGCGGTAGGCTTAAAAGGTGAGAAACCAGCAGATATTACCCTTACTTAGGTTAGTAATTTGGCGGGTAAATCATTACAGGTAGGTAAGAAGAAGTTCTTGCGCCTGGCAGAATAGAAGAAGTGAATAGAAAATTCTGATTCTCTATCAAGATTTTTTAAGAGATAATAAATTCACAAATCTAAGGAGAAGAGTAGATGAGTGTAGCGATCGCCCAAGCAGAATCTGAAAAAGTATCTAAAAAAATGAGCTTTGAGGAATTTCTAAAATTTGATGATGGTACAGAGAATTCCGACTACGAGTTAGAAAATGGAGAATTGATCCTAATGCCATTTGAAAGTGAGATC
>JBBRVV010000016.1:0-13719 GCA_038246525.1 Pseudanabaenales cyanobacterium | reverse complement strand
ATTCAGATATGGATCAAGGGCTTGAGGTGCAATTTGAATCGATTGATTGAAGTCAGCGATCGCTAGTTCTAAAAGATTTTGGCTTACCCTGGCATTGCCACGATTACTCCAAGCAGCAGCATTCAATGGAAAAGCTTGAATAATCTTTGTCCAATATCCTTCTGCCCTCGCAAAGTCACCCTCACCCGTAGCCTCAAAGGCGAACCGAGCCAATAGGTCTAGCTCTTTTGTTTCTTCAGAAGTTAGCTGCCGTATACTTAGATTCTGAGAAGATTCAGCCTTAGCAGGTAGACCAAAATTTGTGATGATTAGACAAATTACTAAAACTAAAGAGAGAATTTTACCTGCCCAAGCGATCGCTGTGCATCGTAACTTAAATAACATCATCATTTCACTTTAAGATTGCCACTCTAGTTTAACTAAATGCTAGTTTAACTAAATGCTATCGTCCTGCTAAGAGGCATCGTTCTTTTCAAGCTTAGGAAACAAGTAAATCTGAAATCCGATTACTAAAATATTACCAATCAAAAATAAAGTTGATCCTATAGTATTCGGTGTAGATAATGAGAGTAGAAAAGTGAATCGTAATAAGCAAAAAAAGATGGATGTCCACTGACGAAAAAGTTGACAGATAGTTCGCAGCAATTGAGTAATTTTGTAATACAATAGCCCTCCGTCATACTAGAAGCATACTCAAACCTGAAGCAAGGTTGAGAATTGGGAGATAGGATAATATTTGGCAAAGCATTCGGAATTAATCCTAATCTGAAGATTACTAATCGGCATGCTCTCGATACCAAGCGATCGTATTAGCTAAACCTTGGCGTAATTCCATTTCTGCTTTAAAGCCAAATTCCTTTTCTGCTTTCTCTGTAGCTAAACATCGGCGAGGTTGTCCGTTGGGCTTGTCGGTTTGCCAAATTAGTTCACCTTCAAATTCCATAATTTCGCAGATCATTTCAACTAGCTTGCGAATGGAAATCTCATAGTTAGTTCCCAGATTAATTGGTTCGCTACCGTCATATTTCAAAGCACCCATCACAATGCCCCTAGCTGCATCGACCGAATAGAGAAACTCGCGCGTAGGTGAACCATCGCCCCAAACTGCTAGAGCGCGATCGCTTCTTTGTTGAGCTTCATAAACTTTGCGAATTAAGGCGGGAATCACATGGGAACTTTGGGGATCGAAGTTGTCTTCTGGACCATAGAGATTCACAGGCAGCAGGTAAATGCCATTGAATCCATATTGTTGACGGTAGGATTGCAATTGCACTAGCAAAGCTTTCTTAGCAATACCGTAGGGTGCATTAGTTTCTTCAGGGTAGCCATTCCACAGATCATCTTCTTGAAAAGGCACAGGCGTAAATTTGGGATAGGCACAAATTGTTCCTACGCACACAAATTTATCCACCCCCGCTTGGTAGGCGCTATGAATTAGCTGGGTGCCCATAATCAAATTGTCATAAAAAAGTTCGGCAGGTTTTTGTTGATTCAAGCCAATACCGCCCACATGAGCCGCCAGGTGAATTATTAAATCAATATCTTTCACCGCCTTTTGACAATTTTCCCAGACTCTTAAATCAAGATCACGCGATCGCGGAATTGAAATTAAATCAGGATTAGCGCCATTTTTTAATAGTTGCAAAACTACCTGCTTGCCCAAAAAACCAGCCCCACCTGTAACCAAAATGCGGCGATCGCTAAGATTAATCATAATTTATCATAAATTTACTAAATTGGAATAAACAGGATGGCGGTACGATCCCAGCTATTGCTTCAGCCTACATTTGCGCAGAAATCAACCTTTAATACTCAAAGCAAACAAAACAGGCAGCCAAACAAGGGCTAGAATACCAGAAGCATATTTCGCTGAATCATTATGATTGATGCCGTAATTATTATTTCATTTATTCTGGCAGGAGCAGGTACAGGCTTTCACGGCGTGGACTTTCTGCCGACTTCTATTATTGAACAGATCAACTTACAAGGATTTCGCTGGATTGCCTTGGGCTTTGGTTCTTTTTTAGGTTTAATATTAGGGCTATTTGCTCAAAATGCTTACCGCAAGTTAGAAGTAGAAGTTAGAGCCATGCCGATTGAAACTCTGCTGAGTCGCTCGATTGGGCTGGTAATAGGCTTGTTGTTGGCTAACCTGATGCTGGCTCCTTTATTTTTGTTACCATTCCCCGATGATTTCTCTTTCTTTAAGCCCTTAACGGCAATCTTAGTAAGCATCATGTTTGCCTACACGGGTATGACCCTGGCAGAAACTCACGGACGGGCGCTATTGCGGATAATTAATCCCAACAACGTAGAAAGTGTCTTGATTTCCGAAGGCACACTCAGCCCAGCTACCACTAAAATTTTGGATACTAGCTCGGTGATTGATGGCAGAATTGAGGCTCTAGTTGACACCGGCTTTATTGAAGGTAAATTGTTGATTCCTCAGTTCGTCCTACAAGAATTGCAAACCGTGGCAGATAGCTCTAATGATCTAAAACGCGCGCGAGGAAGACGAGGCTTAGATATTTTGAACAGTATGCGCAACAATTGGGGCGATCGCGTGGTGATTCATTCTGCCGACTATGACGACATCAGCACAGTGGATGCAAAGCTAGTTAGGCTTGCCCAAGAGTTAAACAGCACCCTGATTACCAATGATTACAATCTGAATAAAGTTGCTAACTTGCAGGAAGTCGAAGTCCTTAATATCAATGATCTAGCCCAAGCTTTGCGCCCAGTATATCTGCCTGGAGATTCGCTCGATTTGAAGCTAATGAAAGAAGGCAAAGATCCCGCTCAAGGTGTGGGCTTCTTGGATGATGGCACAATGGTCGTGGTAGAAGATGGTCGCAAGTATCTTGGCAAGCAAATGAAGGTAATTGTTACCAGTGCTTTGCAAACTTCGGCAGGTAGAATGATTTTTGCTCGTCTAGGCATTCCCGCCAATGTTTAGGCTCCAGATCTAAGGGTAGGGTTTAGTTTTTTGAAGCCAGTTTCTAAGTTAAGCGAAGACCGAATAAGCGAAGATCGCGTGCAAACTTCTGCTGATCAGTCTTTTGGCTTGTTGGTATTATTGCTGGGATCAGGCTGTCTCCTATTGAGTAATGTTTGGTTTGAGAATGTTAGTCAAATAGCCGAAGCAATATTTCTTGGTTTCCCACTGGCTTATCTTTTAGTTCGCAATTTAGCCCCCGATAAGTTAATTGGCAAGGTAATCGGCTTAGTGGGGCTAATCACTCTGCTGTTTTTGCTGAAAGTAGATAGTATTCAAGCGATCGCGACAATTTGGCGAGTTATCGGTAGTGCCTTTCTATTTGTGGGACTGTACTTGAGCATTACTAAATCCACTAGAAAAGATCCTAAATTTTCCCATATTAAAACTTTAGTGAAGACTTCAGGTGAATTAGAAATCTCCTTAACTTCTGAATCAATCCAGCGTTGGATCAATCTAGTTTTGATCGTGATGGCAGCTTTTTTCTGGACGATTGAAGAATTAGCACCAGGAATTAAACAAATAGTTGTGGTCGCGATCGCGGTGACAGGAATCGCTAACTATGGGCAGTGGTGTTTGCAGTTTGAGCCAAAATTTCGGATTTTAATTCTTTCCTTCGATGGCTTAAATTCCCATTCCTATCTTTTCAAATTGCCAGAGTTTGGCTTTTTAGAGAAAATTACCCTAGAGGAAGGAGAGCTTTCCTGGATTCAGCTAAGCGGTGCGAGGGGGGATGTAACTTTACCTTTATGTTTATTTTCTGAACCCGAAGTTAGCCAGAGTTTGTATGAAAAATTATTAAGTATAACTAAGCTGGCAAAACAAGAAGGGGTGCGCGATCGCTTGCGGTTAATTGGCATTCTTTTACCCCTAGGGGCAGGCACTTTTGCAGGCATCTGTTTAATAATCGGCGCAATTATTTTAATTTGGCTTGTGCCCCAAGAAATACCCCAAAAAGCTGAAGGTTTAAGTTTGCTAATCGGTATTTGTTTGGTTAGCCCAAAGGTAGCGCGATCGCTGCTAGGTTGGTTAGCTCCTAAAATTTCATCACCTCTACCAAATCCTAATTCGGTTCAACTCCAAGCTTGGGAAGTAGGTGCAGCGATTGTGATAACTATTTTGGGTTGGGGGCTAAAGCAATGGGGTATAGCTGAAATTCTGATCTTAACGGCTGAGTGGGTAATTTTAGCAGTTGGGATCAATTTGCTAGTGTTAGTACGTCGCATCCCAATTATTAGCCGGTGATCTGAAATAAGGTGGAAGCTTTCACGTTTCGTCTAAGACTAGGATTAAACTAATCAAGTGTAGGCAAGCAAACCAAAGTCTAAATACAAAGGGCTAAGAAAAACTATGACCACTAATCATTTGTTAGAGCTACAGGAACATGGACAGAGTGTATGGATGGACAACCTCAGTCGCGACATCATTCAGTCTGGCGAATTGAAAACTATGGTAGAAAGCCAAGGCATTCGTGGTATTACTTCCAATCCAGCCATTTTCCAGAAAAGTATTGCTGGCAATGCCATTTATGATCAATCAATTTCAGATGCAGCGAAGGCGGGCAAATCAGTAACTGAAATCTACGAAACCCTAGCCTTCAAGGATATTCAAGATGCAGCAGACATTCTTCGTCCGATCTTCGATCATTCCCAAGGTGAAGATGGCTATGTTTCGATTGAAGTCTCTCCTAATTTGTCCAATGATACCGAAGGCAGTGTGGCAGAAGCTTTGCGGTTTTGGCGAGAACTAGATCGTCCGAATATCATGATCAAAATTCCTGGTACGGCGGCTGGTTTCCCTGCGGTTGAGCAAGTAATCGGTGCTGGTATTCCCGTCAATGTCACTTTGTTATTCTCGGTAGCAGATTATGAAGCCTGTGCGATCGCCTATGTAAAAGGCTTAGAGAGCCGAGTTTCTAAGGGTGCTTCCATCAATAAAATCGCTTCGGTTGCCAGCTTCTTTCTCAGTCGGATTGACAGCAAAATTGACGATCGCTTGGATGCGAAGATCAAAGAAACCACTGACCAGGCAGAAATTGACTTACTCACTTCAATCAAGGGGAAAGTGGCGATCGCGAATGCCAAAGTTGCCTATCAGAAGTACAAAGAAATCTACTCTGGCGAAAGATGGGCAGCACTCAAAGCAGCAGGTGCAAACGAACAACGACTGCTCTGGGCAAGCACCAGTACCAAGAATCCAGCTTACAGTGATGTAATGTATGTTGATAACCTGGTAGGCGCAAATACAGTAAATACCATGCCGCCAGAAACGATCGCTGCTTGTATTGATCATTGCGATATCGAAGCCCGAATCGAGATTAATCTGGATGATGCGAATCAAGTTTTAGCAAATCTAGCGAAAGTGGGAATTGATTTGGATCAAGTAATGATTGAATTGCAAACTGAAGGAATTGATAAATTTGTCAAGCCCTTCGCTTCGTTAATGAATTCTTTACAGGCTAAAGTTGCTCAATTGGTGACTGTTTAAGACTTTTCTACACTTATGGGAAATAGATTTCTGTTCTTCTTGCCCCTTTTCTTGCTCAGTGCGATCGCTCTCGGTATTTTACCTAGTAAATCTCTAGGAAAATCATTGGGAGCGGTTGAGAAAAGATGTGGCTGGCTACAAAATCCTACGCCTGGCAACTGGTGGCTCAATGATAGTCGAGCTAGTTGGACAATCTCAGCCCAAGCAGGTTACCGTGCTAAGGGCATTGATTCGATTCCTGATATTACTCTAAAGGAATTTGTTAAAACCAACGGCAGCTACGGCTATGGCTGTGCCTGTATGGATGTGACCACTGATCAAAAAAAGAGAAGAATTATCTCCATTCAGGGTTTTCAACAACTTCCCCTAAAAAATTGCCAAACAGATAAATCTTTACCTCAAGGCTAAAAACGATACCTGAAAAAATCCCTTATCTTAATTGAATACCATGCCCGCTTTAAATTGGACAGAACTTGCTGCTCTCACAGATTATCAAACTGAGCCTATAAATGGCGTTACTAATTCGCAAGCTCGCTTACGCTTGTTTGGATTAAGTGAAGCCGATGTGCGAGTGACCCTGTATCGGGATAACCATGCCTGGTGCCCTTATTGTCAAAAGATTTGGCTATGGCTCGAAGAAAAGCGAATTCCCTATCGGATTGAGAAAGTGACTATGTTTTGTTATGGCGAAAAAGAAGCTTGGTATAAAAAGAAAATCCCATCTGGAATGTTACCTGCGCTGGAATTGGATGGCAAAATAATTACCGAAAGTGATCTGATTCTAATCGCCCTAGAGAAGGCTTTTGGTTACTTGTATAAAGGTATGCAAGATCCTGCTGTGATTCCCTTGCGACAACTAGAAAGGATTTTGTTTAGGGCTTGGTGTGAGTGGTTATGTAGACCGTCATCCAAACGAGAAGAAGAACGGAATAAACAAGAATTCTTAAAGGCAATTGCAAAAGTTGAAGAGACATTAGGCAAGACTACTGGCGCATATTTTCTGGAGGAATTTAGCGTTGCAGATGTGATTTTTACTCCCTATGTGGAGAGAATGAATGCCAGTCTGTTTTATTACAAGGGGTATTCCATGCGTGAGCAAAATCCTCTACTTTCTCAGTGGTTTGAGGCAATGGAAAGCCGAATTACCTATCGTGGTACTCAAAGTGATTTCCATACCCATGTTCATGATTTACCGCCGCAGATGGGAGGATGCTATCAAAATGATGATCCGCAAACTGCGATCAATCAGTCACTTGTTGATCATGGCTCATGGTTCGGGCTGCCAGATGTGAATTATCCTGAGCCTGCCAGTTCCTCTATTGAAGCGCTTTTTTGGGTATTGAAGCATCATGAAAGAATTATTAAAGTGAATCCTGCTAGTGACAATCTAATTGATGAAGCTCTTCGTTGTGCGCTTACTAAAATGATTACAGGAGAGAATTGTACTCCCCCGCAAGGTTCAGATCTTGCTCTTAGATATTTGTGCGATCGCGTGAATGTACCAAGAGATATGTCTATTTATGCGGCTAAGCATTTTCGAGAAGCATTAGAATCTACTGCGGCTTTAGCAGGCGATCGCTTAAGTCCGTCATTACCAACTAGCCATCGACGGGATCAAGATCCTGCCCTGTTTTTTAGAGCTTAGACTTTGGAGGTTAGAGGTGAGGTAAGGAGAGCTTCATGCTATCTTGATGAGAGTGCAAGTAATCTAATAATATGGCAATTCTATCTCCTCTACGTCACCGTCGGCGTACCCGCGATCGCCAGGTTGAAATTAAACAAAAACTACTCACTTTTCCTATTCAGTCGGTTTGGTTTGCGTTGCCAATTCAAGCGGTATTTAGAGCGATAGAAGTTAGCCAATTGAAACGGATTAAAGATAGTCGCGTAATTCTATTTGAGGAGCGTCCGATTACTCTGATTGATGTGGATAAGCGTTTATTTAATAAAAGAGTGAAGCGATCGCCTGAATTTGCTTTAATTTTAGAGCGCCCAGATCTTGAGCTTGCGGCTGTTTTAATTGATGAACAGCCCTTCATGCGTCAAATTCCGATTGAACAATTTGTGACAGTATCGCCTTCGCAAACCGAGCTTATCCCCTGTGTGATTTCAGTTGCAGCGCAGTTAATCGATCAGCCAGAATTGCACTTACTAGATCCTGGTCTTCTGTTATACTCTGAAGCAATCAACTAATTTGAGCTACCAAATAAATTAAGCAATATGAATTCTCATCACTTTTTAGTCCAGCCAAATGCAAAAGTTAAGCTTAAAGATTACGATCCTGGCTTTACAGGCGAATTTAGCCATAAAGAAGAAGTAGAAGGAATGCTAAAAGCAGAAATTGAACGGCTAGCTGGCTATCAAGATATGCTCTATGCAGACAATAGCTACGCAATTCTGATTGTTTTGCAGGCAATGGATGCCGCAGGAAAAGATAGCACAATTAAATATGTGATGTCAGGGATTAATCCTCAAGGCTGTCAAGTATTTTGTTTTAAGGCTCCTTCCGCCGAAGAATTAGATCATGATTATCTTTGGCGAGCTACAAGGGCTTTGCCAGAAAGAGGCAGGATTGGTATTTTCAATCGTTCCTACTATGAAGAGACTTTGGTGGTGCGAGTGCATCCTGAGATTTTAGATTCTCAACAATTGCCAAAGGAATTCAAAACTAAACAAGTTTGGGAGCAGCGTTTCGAGCAGATCAATAACTTTGAGAAGTATCTAGTAGATAATGGCGTTATTGTGATGAAGTTCTTCCTAAATGTTTCTAAGCAGGAGCAGAAAGTGAGATTTTTGGAGCGGATTAATAATCCTGAGCGGAATTGGAAATTCTCTGTCAGTGATGCTAGAGAGCGAGTTTTCTGGGACGACTATATGCGCGCCTATGAGCAGGTGTTCGAGCATACCAGCACCGATCATGCGCCTTGGCATATTATTCCTGCCGATCGCAAGTGGTATACGCATTTGGTAATTGCCAGAATTATTTCTGATCGTCTACAGTGCTTAAATTTGAAATATCCCCAAGTGAGTGAGGAACGCAAACAACAACTGCTTAGAGCGAAGGAGATTTTGGAAAGTGAACAGGATTGATTCCAAAAATTAAGAGTAAATAATAAATGCACAGAATAGCGGCGATCGCCGGAGACTGGAATCCAGATACTGGGTTTAATAATCAGACTAACAACGGCAAAGATAGCCTAAATTTTGTCGAGCAACAACCAGGAGCGATCGTGATTATTACGGCGGCAGATACAGATATTCAAACACTCTCTGTCGCTGTTTCTTCCCTTGAGTCTGAGTTCCCTTCCACTCGCGCAGTGAATGTATTGCAACTTCAGCAGCAAATGGTGATCGATACCTATGCCGACGAGGTTTTAGCCCATGCCCAAGTGATTATCCTACGCTTGATTGGTGGACAGTCTTACTGGAGTTACGGCTTAGAAGTAGTGAAGGCAACAGCAGCAGAAAGTGGCGCGGTTTTGATTGTTTTGCCTGGAGATGAACGCCCAGATCCCAACTTGGTTAGCCATTCTACCGTCAGTTTGCAGCTAGTCAATCAAGTTTGGCGCTATTTCATTGAAGCAGGAGTTGAGAACTATCTAAATTTGCTTAAGTTTTTAGCAAAAGAATTTTTGGGCTTTAGTACAAATTGGCAAATGCCTTGTCCTGTATCGCGGGTAGGGATTTACTCTGGTTGGCAGGAAGAGATTAAACCTGTAGAAATATCACCAAAAGTAGGGATTCTCTTCTATCGCGCTCATTATTTATCGGGAAATACCTTACCGATCGCTGCTTTGTGTGCAGCCTTAACCAAACAGCATCTTTTCCCTGTGCCGATTTTTGTTTCTTCTCTGAGGGAACCAGATGTGCAGGCTGAGTTATTGAATCTATGTACAGATCATTCGCTTTTGCTAAATACTACAAGTTTCTCCTTAGCTAGTTTAGACACCGATACGCCCCAAGTAGAGCTTTGGCAAAGCCTGAATCTGCCAGTTTTGCAGGTGATTTTTAGTGGAAGTGGCAAGGAGACATGGCAAATGGGAACCCAAGGCTTAACTCCCAGAGATATTGCGATGAATGTAGTTTTACCTGAAGTGGATGGCAGAATAATCTCACGTGCAGTATCCTTTAAGGCGGGATCGAGTGTGAATGCTAGACTCCAAACTGAATTGGTAATTTATGAACCAGAGCAGAGTCGGGTAGATTTTGTGGCAGAATTAACAGCAAATTGGGTAAAGCTGAAACATACTTCTATTTCTAAGCGAAAGATCGGATTAATTTTAGCCAATTATCCCAATCGCAACGGTAGAATCGCCAATGGCGTAGGTTTGGATACACCTGAAAGCTGTGTGGAAATCTTAAAAGCACTGAAATTAGCTGACTATAACTTGTCTGAGATTCCTGAAAATGGCGATCGCTTAATTCAACTTCTAACCCAAGGGATCACTAATGATCAAGAATCATCTGCGCTAAAAACCGCTTCTCAATTTCTCTCGCTTGCAGATTATCAAGCTAACTTCGCTTTGCTTCCATTACCTGTCCAAAATGGTATGATTCAACGTTGGGGCGAGCCTAAAAATCACTTCGCAATCTCAGGCATCCAGTTTGGCAATATCTTTGTGGGGATTCAACCCGCTAGAGGCTATGACCGCGATCCTAGCTTAAATTATCATGCGCCTGATTTAGAACCCACCCATGAATATTTGGCATTTTATCTCTGGTTGAGAAAGAGTTTTCAAGTGCAAGCGATCGCTCATGTAGGAAAGCATGGTAATTTGGAATGGCTACCTGGCAAAAGTGTAGCGCTTTCGGAAAATTGCTATCCTGAAGCAGTATTTGGGGCAATGCCGCATTTTTATCCGTTTATTGTGAACGATCCTGGTGAAGGTTCTCAAGCGAAACGGCGATCGCAAGCAGTAATTCTCGATCATCTCACTCCACCCATGACCCGGGCCGAACTTTATGGCGGAATGCAAGCATTAGAAGCGTTAATCGATGAGTATTATGAAGCTCAAACCCTCGATCCTGACCGTTTAGACTTAATTCGCGATCGCTTAAAAAGCTTAATCACGGAAGAGAATCTGCACTTAGATTTAGGCATCTCGCTCGACCAATTAGAAGACAAGCTGAATAGCGTTCTGACAACTGCGGATGGTTATCTCTGCGACCTCAAGGAAGCTCAAATTCGAGATGGTTTGCATATATTTGGCAAATGTCCAGAAGGTAGGCAGTTAAGGGATTTGATTGTCGCGATCGCCCGATCTCCTCACGGCAATTACCAGGGATTAACTAGAGCGATTGCCCAGGATTGGCGCTTAGATTTTGATCCGCTCACCGCAGATTTAGGCGAGAAATTCTCTATCCTTCATTCTGAACTTTTCTCCAACTGCCGAATTATTGGCGATGCCGTAGAACAGATCGAAAACTATGCCGCAGAAATAGTTGAAGCAATGCTAAATGGAATTCCAATTAAAGCTGAAGAGAATCTAGCAAGAGAATTATTTTGGATTAGCAATATCTTAATTCCAGCCCTCAAACAAACACCGAATGAGATTAGCAATTTGATCAAAGGCTTAAATGGCGAATATATACCCAGTGGCGCTTCTGGCGCACCTACACGCAGTAAGCCCGAAGTTTTACCCACAGGTCGGAATTTTTATTCAGTCGATATTCGTGCCGTGCCTACAGCTACAGCTTGGGATTTGGGACGCAGAGCCGCTGAAGTTTTGATCGAAACCTACACCCAGGAACATGGCGAATATCCGAAAACCCTAGGACTTTCGATTTGGGGCACTTCTACCATGCGAACTGGCGGAGATGATATTGCTGAAGCCCTTGCTCTACTAGGAGTTAGACCAAAATGGGATAATCGTCGAGTAGTTGATTTTGAGATTTTACCACTTTCAGTTCTAGACCGACCCAGGGTAGATGTGACTTTGCGCATCTCTGGCTTCTTTCGGGATGCCTTCCCAAATTTAATCGACTTGTTTGATAGTGCCGTAAATGCAGTTGCGAATTTGGACGAACCCGCAGACCAGAATCCTTTGGCAGCACAAGTTACTTTAGAAACTGCTCAATGGCAAAAAGAAGGGCTTAATTTGGCTCAGGCAAGTGAGCGATCGCGTTATCGGATATTTGGTTCAAAACCTAGTGCTTACGGTGCAGGACTTCAGGGATTAATCGAGTCGCAAAACTGGCAAAGTGATGCTGATCTAGCCCAAGCATATATCAATTGGAGCGCTTATGCCTATACCAAAACTGCCGCAGGAAAATCTGCACCAGAGGCATTTTCTGATCGTTTAGAGAAGATGGAAATCGTACTGCAAAACCAAGATAATCGCGAACATGATCTATTGGATTCCGATGACTACTATCAATTTCAAGGAGGCATGAGTGCAGCCGTAAAATTAAAGTCTGGAAGTGTACCTGAGAATTATTTCGGCGATCACAGTCGATTGGAACAACCAAAAATCAGGAAGTTAAGTGAAGAGATTGCGCGAGTTTATCGCTCTAGAGTAGTAAATCCCAAGTGGATTGCAGGCGTGATGCGGCACGGTTACAAAGGAGCATTTGAGATGTCAGCCACTCTAGATTATTTGTTCGCTTTTGATGCTACTACTAATTGTGTTTCCGATTTTATGTATGCGGGCATCGCTTCTGCCTATTTATTTGATTCTGAGGTGCAACAATTTCTGCAAGCTTCTAATCCCTGGGCAATGCGAGATCTAGCTGAGCGACTTTTGGAAGCGAATCAAAGGGAAATGTGGCAAGATGTTTCAGGATCTGTTTTAGATCAATTGAGAGAACTTGTCCATCAGGCAGAAGCGATCATTGAAGCTACCTAGTCAACCGAAAGTTATTAGTTTATGAGAATTATTTTTTTTGGTACGCCTGAGTTTGCAGTGCCCAGTTTGAATAAGTTGCTGAATAGTAATTTTGAAGTGATCGGTATCGTCACTCAACCCGATACCAGGCGTGGACGCGGTAATCAACTTAGCCCTGCTCCCGTAAAAGCGGCGGCTTTGGCATTAAATCCTCAACTTCCAATTTGGCAGCCTGAACGTTTAAAGAAAGATAGAGAAGTTTTAGCAAAGTTAGCGGAAACTCAAGCAGATCTATTTGTAGTAGTCGCCTATGGGCAGATTCTTTCCCAACCAATTTTGGATCTACCCAATTTTGGCTGTATTAATGTGCATGGTTCACTATTGCCAAAATATCGTGGAGCGGCTCCGATTCAGTGGGCGATCGCTAATGGCGAAAAAAACACGGGTATTACCACGATGAAAATGGATGCTGGTATCGATACGGGTGATATGTTGCTTAAGGCAAGTTTGGAAATCTCTCCAGAGGATCAAGCAGAGAGTCTAGGTGCAAAGTTGGCGAATTTAGGTGCAGATTTGCTGATCGAAACCCTAGAGAATTTAGCTGAAATTACACCAATTTCCCAAGATCATAGCTTGACTTGCTACTCTCCCATGATTACCAAAGAAGATTTGCAAATTAACTGGTCAATGTCTGCTAAAACTTTAAGCGATCGCCTTCGAGGTTTCTATCCAAATTATTTTACTGATTTCCGAGGGCAGCGATTAAAAATTACCAGGGCGGAAGCGGTAAATAATAATCTGAAAGAGTCTCCAATCGGTTCTATTACAGGGTTGATTAAAAATCAGGGATTTAGCGTGAAAACAGGAGAAGGCGATTTATTAATTAAAGAAGTGCAACCTTCAGGCAAAAGACTGCAAACAGGTTGGGATTTTGCCAATGGATCTAGACTACAAATTGGCGAGATGCTGATTTTGGCTTGATATGCCTAAACTGAAATTTATGAAGTTAGCTGCCCAGTAATTACCCTGGTTGAGGCGAAAAATGAAAATATAAAAGGTGGCTTGGGTCAATGTATGGCTGAAATGGTAGCCGCTCAACGCTTTAATGCTAGGAGCAGTAAGAATTTACCTATTTATGGTGTGGTAACAATGGGTATGATTTGGAAATTTTTACGTCTTGAAGAAAAAACTATTTGGATCGATCAAGAAGACTATTTCATTAAGGAAATAGGTATTTTAGCTAGTCCTTTTTGAGTTTATTTTGGCTAGAGAATTATACCCCACATTCCACTCCTAAAGGAACTCCAAGAATAATTAGGAAGAAGGGACAGGGATTAGATAGTAGCGTTGACAAGCAAGAGGGAAGAAATTCAGAATATGAAGCCGAGGGGGAGATAAATTAACAACTTGTTT